>JAGLBQ010000160.1 GCA_023146675.1 Cocleimonas sp.
TTCTTTGTAGTCCTGTTTTTGGTCTACTAGAAAGTATGCATATTTACAAAAAGCTTCTGCCCTTTGTGAGTCTGTTCTAGCAAGCTTGATAGCAACGATATATGGTGATTCTTGGTTATTAGCATCAATATTATCCAGTAGTGTAGCCATATCAGACTGATCAGCATTAAAATAGAATTGATAGCCTTGTCTCAGTAAATCAGGGCGACCTGAAAATCGTTCTAAAAATAAGCTCAGAACATATTGAGGATTTTCTGATACTTGTTGCTTAAACTTACTGCGCTCTTCTTTTAAAATGGCATCTAATTTAGAAATATGAGCTTTGGACAAACGATCAATAACACTACTGACTTTAAGCTTTTCAATACTAGTTAATGATATAGATCGCTCAAGTAAGCTAACAAAATCCCAGGGTGAAAATCCTAAGTTTTTCCAGTCAGTTAAACTAGAACTAATGCAAAGTCGATGCAGTAATCCTATGCGTTGCTGTTCTAATTCAGAACCCAATGATGGTTTATGTTTAATCTGATTAATACTTTCTTCCAGTGTCTCTGTAGGCTCTATTTGATACTCTTGCAAAAACTCCCTAAACCAAACCTGCCATAATAAAGGCGCACAAGTCGAGGCAGTAAAATTCCGATCTTCCCGCGATAATGGCTCAACTACCTTTCTAGCCAATCCAAAGCAAGATATATGCTGTTCCAATCCTTTACCTTGCCAATGATTAATTAGTCCAAAATTATCCAATCGTTCCAGCATAATATTCGCTTGTTCTAAACCCAGCTTAGGAGTAGCTTGAAGAATAACTTGTTGTGGTATGGGAAAATCAAATAGAGTTAGTATGCGTAATAATTGTTGCTCACTGTCGCTTAGGGCGTTGTTATAGGCTCCTAAAGCAATCCGTTGCAGGTATTTATCAACTGCTCCTTGCTCTGTTGTCTCTAAAGGCTGGTCTGCTTGATAGTTTTCTATTGTTTGTAATGCTTGCTCTAGCGTCTTAATCTCACCGTTTAGCAACGGAGCAAATAAAACATCCTGTAGCCCTGAGTTACCTTGGCTGATAGTAAAGATGCGGGCTAAATAGTGGCTATCTTGATCAATATCGCGCTGTTGCTTAGCTTGAGGGCTATTATTGGTTTGCAATAGGGCAATCCAATGTTTTTGCTGCTCTACTTCGCTCATATCAGGTACAAGAATCGTTTGCAGACTATCAGCAAGTTCATCGCCATGCACATCAAGAAGAGTAAATTGATAGCGTGAGGTGAGTAATAAGCAGGAGTCACTATTTGCCATTGTAAAAGCTTCAATAATAGCGCCTAGCGTTGCTTGAAATTCAGCTTTAACGGCTACTTTTTGCTGCCCCTGTTGCAAGGGCTCAAGAATATGCTGTTCCAGATCATCAATCAGCAAAACAATGGGCGCATCAGCAAAATCATCTTCTAAGAGATCGATTAAGATATCACTGAATTGTTCGGGTTGTTGTTCTACCTCGGTAATCCACCTTGCAAAATCTTTTGTTCTATCGCCTTTAATGGCGCGCTTTAAGGCGGTTAAAATAGCAAAGGCATCGTAGTATTGATAGATAATGACGGCTTTATATTGGGGTTCGAGACGATCAATAATACGTGCCGCTAGGCTAGATTTACCCGTGCCACCGATCCCATAGAGCAACACACCTGCCTTGGTATTGTCGCTAAAACTTTGTAATGCTTGTTTGGTTTGCCAGCGTCTGCCGACAAAGCTTTCTTTACTGGCAACTGGTACCTGTTTTTTGACCCGATCTAACATCACATGAAAGTTATTGCTACGGCGTTTGGGGTTTCTCGGTTTATTGCGTGCAATAAGCTTACCACCACCATTGGGGGCAAGGTAGCAACGTCCTAAATGCCAATGCAGTTTTTTACTGCGTAAGGATTGTTGTTGGGCAAGGGCGATTGCCGTTGGTACCGTACTGCTTGCCGCTAGTGCCTGATAAAACTGCGCCGCAAAATAACTGGCATCGCTGTCTCGAACCGAATCATCCCAACCAATAATATTGGCAATGCCGATACTGGCAAGCTGGAGAGTGAGTGACTGTTTTAACAAGCTATCCGCACTGTGACAGGCGGAGAGAAATAAACAATTAATCTGCTGACTGAGTGGATAAAAGTCTCTGGCGGTGACTTCTTGCAAGCCAAAATGCTCATCTTCGAGTTGTAATACAAACCCCCGCTGTGGATCAATGCGCCCATGACAGGAGAGATGCGCAATATCACAATGCCCCGCCTCTCTAATTCGTTGGGTAAGTAAGTTTAGATTGCCTGACTCTTCGACCATTAGGTTCAGGTTTCTGGAGGTACGTGTTGCCAACAGAATCGCGCGTTCTTCTTCCTCATACTGCAAACCACTGTCTAACTCAGGATCAGCCGCCATAAAGGCCAAGGTGAGATCTTTATAGTGTGGCTCAGACGGGTTGGCATTGGCACTGCCTATTCTACGGCTGACTTCATAAGGGCGAGCATCAGCGGCAAGGAAATTATTATCTAATGCCATAATCTCCCACGGTAGATTCAGCAATAAGGCTTGTAGGTCATTTGGCATGGCATCAGCTAGAATTTCTAATTGATGTGATCCGACATCGTTTAGCCAGTTTTTCATTAGTTGTAGGTTGCTATTTAGATTGCCCGTTATGCTTTGATAGAGCTGATTACCAATAATCAGCAACACTTCCTGACTGTGCTGATAGTCCGTAATGCTATGGCTGTCTTGATAGACAGTGCAAATAGATTGCCACTCAGCTTGTAGCTCATCCGTCGCTTCAATCTGGATGCTTGCAAGCGCTGTGCTGAGGGTGATTTGTTGACCTTGCGTGCTGATACTCAGTTGCATTTGGCTACCAATTTGATGAGGGGGGATCAAAGGTTATTATGAAGAAAGTACATTCTAAAACAATCGAAATGAGAAAATCAATAGAGTCTGACCTTAACCTCTTTGATTTTAGGTGGGGAGAAGATTCCCCAGATTGACCTCTCTTCTGAACAAATACCAATCAAATAATCATTATATATTGATAGTGATTATCAATTGCATTATTGTTAAGTCAAACTATAAATTGGCTTAATTATGTTTTTAACTCCCCCCACCACTCTCCATCTAAGTTCTTACCTCTGTGTGTTTTCACTGCTTTTAGCAAGTCAGTATGCAAATGCTGAAACAGTGCTCGAAGAAATCATTGTCACTACAGGCACTAAAACAGAACGTAAATTACTTGATGTTCCTGTTCGTACTGAGGTTGTTTCTAAGCAGGAGTTAGAGAGAACTCATGCACGTGATCTTGCAGAGGGGCTTAAAAATGTGCCAGGTCTTTTATTAAAACCTATTCATGGCAAAAGTGGTCAAGAGGTTTGGTTGCAGGGGCTTGATGCTGATCGTGTTTTAGTATTGATCGATGGTCAGCCTGTGAGTGCTTCGACTGGCTCTAGTGTTGATCTTAGCCAAATTGCGATTGGCGATGTGGATCATATTGAGATTGTAAAAGGTGCGGTGTCGGCACTTTATGGCAGTGAAGCAATGGGTGGCGTTGTCAATATTATTACTTCACGCTCTGACAAACCGTTTAGTTATAGCTTTGTTTTAGATACAGGCACTTATGGTGATAAAAATATTGGGAACAATTTCAATGACAAACACATCAAAGTTGACTTAACGCGTCACACTAAAAACTGGCATGTACGTTTAACGGCTGATATTCGAGACAAACAGGGGACAGACTTAGATAAATCCACATGGCGATACGAGGGTCATATGGGTACAAAGTCTAATTTATCGACAGAGATTGCTTATACATCTGACTCTGGCACTAAGTTCGCTATAAAACCTACCTTTTATATTGAAGATTTAAGTCGGAATTTTAGCACTTTTGTCCCTGGTGTTGGTGAGGTGAAAAAAGTAAAACGTGAAGATGCTAATCGAAAAAATATCAGCCTCACCTTTAATAAGCCACTTGCTAATGGTGGAAAATTATCGTCATGGTTTATCCATGAAAATTTTAGAGATATAACCCAACAAGACACGCTGATTACCCCTGTTTTAGATCAGAAGCGTGATGCCAACATGGCGTTTAATAAAGCCGAAATACAATGGGATCGACCGATTGGAGAAAACCATTTATTTACGGTTGGTTTGGTCGGTTTAAAAAGCGCCTTAAAGCAACATCAAACGCAAAATAAAGGCGGTAAAACAGTCTATATTGATGAAATTGGAGGAAAGAAAAAAAGAACCAATGCTGAAATCTATCTTCAAGATGATATTTTTATTACTGATAAATTAGAACTGCTACCAGGGTTTCGTTATCAAAATGATAGCGATTTTGGGTCTCACTCTGCACCTAAAATCAACCTCATGTATACCCCTAACTGGTCAAGTCATTTTGATACGAAATTACGTTTTGGTTTAGGAAAAGGCTATCGAGTCCCCACACTTAAAGACCGCTATTTTATTTTTGACCATAGCGCGCTCGGTTACATGGTGATTGGTGATGCTAACTTACAGCCAGAAACATCAACCAGTTTCACGGTGGGAATAGAGCTTGCTAAAGCGAGTAAGTTTAATGCTGATTTCAACGTATTTTATAATGATATTGATAAATTAATTGGCAACGATCTTGCTAGTGTTCGTGCGGATGGCGTTAGTCTTTATAAGAATGTAAATATTGATAAGGCGAGAACCCAAGGGTTTGATATAAGCACTCGCTACACATTCTCTCCAAGGTTATCAAGCACCCTTTCTTATAGTTATTTAAATGCCATTGATGTCAATACAAAAAAGAAACTCACTCAAAGACCCGTGCATCAAGTCAAACTCAAGCTGAATTTCAAACTTCCAAAATACAAAGCTGATATTTCTCTCTATGGAAATCATCAAAGCAAAGAATATATCAATAGCAAAAACACCATCACCTCCCCTGGATATTCCACGCTTGACTTAAAGCTCAATAAAGAAATCAGTAAAGGAACCAAGCTATTTTTTGGTATTGACAATATAACCGACATCCACCGTGACGTACCTCCAACAGGGCATGATTTTAGACCAACCAGTGGGCGTTTTATTTACACAGGCATACGTTTTGATGGATAACCCAATACAAAGGTAAATAACATGAAAATACAGATCCCAATAACGATCAGCACGTTACTCAGCATTTCGGTATTAATGACAGCCTGTGGCGGCGGAGGTGGGGACGGCAAAACATCTATCACTCCACCAATAACGAGTGATACTCATAGCTATGCATCACTTGTTGCTGCCAATCCTGCTGAACCTAGCCGTCTTGACTTACTTTCTGGGCATACAGTAACCGATAATAGTTGGGAAGTCGCTTATCAAAAGTATATTGGTTGGAGTGTGAATGGCGGACATTCAGGCTCTGGAACCGTTGAAGGCTGTATTGCACATCAATACACTGTCTTATTTGGTGCAGATAAAAAACCGGTTGCTAGTGAGTTTGAAAAGCTTACTAAAGATTCAACAGCCGCTGATTTTGACGCTGTTACAAAAACATCCTGTACCGAAATGTTAACCGATACGCTTAGAACAGAAATTAAGACCGAGGACTGGTTAGATGCCGATTATAGCCAAGGTGCACCTGTTTACTCTGCAAAAACAGGTGATAAAAACGGCTGGATTATTCGTTCTTCCAAGAAGAATAGTGCAACGGATGCATATAATTATGCGCGAATAAAAGTTAAAAGTGTCAACATCTCCTTTGCAGGCGCACCCAGCCGTAAAGTAATACTCAGCGTAGAAAACTGGGATGCTGCAACATCAAGCTTTAGCGCCGTAGTTGACTCCCCTGGACTCAACTACAGTAATGGTCGTGTTTTTTATGATATGGAAACCAATACCGTAGTAACAGAGTCGGATAGTTGGGATTTAAGTATCAACGTCAATGGACGAGATTACCCAATCCAGACAAATGGCGGGGCATCGGGTAACGGTTCTGGCGGTGTCGGCGTACTTATCTCTGCTAATGCCAACGCAGTCACTGACCCTGCCAACACCCAACAAGTTTATAAATACTTTGGCGATTCTGTAGAAGGTATTTTATCCAAACCAGGCAACTACGGCCCATTTCAGTACAGCGTAAAAGGACAACATAAAATGTGGCCGACTTTCACTACTTATTTATTTAAAGATGGAACACGTTTTTATAAAATGCAAGTGATTAGTAATTATGGTGAAACAGGGACAGATGCTTCTGGTAATTTGTATATTCGTTATGAAGAGTTGAATTAAGCCTAAGGAGTGATTTAATACGAGAGTATTTTGCAATTTTTTTTAAGCAAGCCCTTAAATTAAAGGCTTACTTTCCAGAGACCATAAGCGAATATACACCGCTCTGTAGCCCGTATGCAGCTTAAGCGCAATACGGGAACAAAAATGTAAACTACTTTCTGTTTGGTGAAGGATGCCCAAAAATTCTAACGTCCCCCTAAAGCCGTTAGCGTAGCCACAGTCGCATTTGCACCTACTTGTTTGGCAAGTGCTACAGGTGTTTTTCCTTGATTATTGCGTGCATTTACTTGCGCGCCACGTGTGACCAATAAACTAGCTGCTTGCCTATGTCTAAAACGGGCTGCTGAGTGCAATGGTGTCCAGCCACCTGTTGTGGTTGCATTTGGATTGGCTCCCTTTTTCAGTAATAAACTCACGGCAGAGCTTCGACCCCGTGCCGCTGCTACATGCAATGCAGTTTCTCTACTGTAATTGCTGGCGTTAATTTTCGCTCCCTGACTTAGCAAGGTATTAATTTGCCTTACATTGCCTGCTTTTGCCGCATTAAAAAGTCTATCATTAAGTTCAGCTACCGATAGCTTAGGTGCAACGGGTTGATAACGCACAACCTTTCTTTGCGGTGCAATATAGACTTTACGTCTGATAGGACGTTTATACACAGGCTTAGCACGATATTGCACTCTAGCCTTGCGAACCACTGGGCGTTTATACACTTTGCGATACTGTTTTACTTTACGAACGACAGGGCGCTTATAGGCTATTTTTGCTTTGCGCGCCGTAGGGCGTTGATAGACTTTACGTACTTTCTTTCTTGGTTGATAAGCAGTTTTTCTAATAACGGTACTGTAAGAAGTAGATGTATAAGAAGGAGGCGGGCAGTAAGCTTGTTGACGATTAGAAACACGCTGAATACGAGGCGGTGTGCGTTTTACTCGTTGCACATCACGATTGCTTATCATAGGGCGTACTTTGTATCTTTTTCCTGTTACATAGGACTGTGCTTGTAGGCGGGATTTATAAAGCTTGTAATTCACATTACGCGTTGTTGAAGTACAAGCAGATAGCATAAAAACAGAGAGAATAATAAAAAATGATAGAACTGATTTAGACATAATTACTTCCTTGTAACATGTAACCTAGACCCTGTAGCTGACCTAAGTATTAGGAGTTTGGTGGGTGCTTATACTAAATTGTCCATAATCCGTGCGCAAGCATAACTAATGATCACTCGTTGCACTTGTTATAACCCTTCCGCTTTAATCCGCTTTAATTGGAATCGGTGGCTTTAGCTCGAATTAAGTGATACTGAGCGAGGCTAAAAGCCGTCGCTCCCATCAAGTACAAACTATTTTTTAATATATACAAGATAGCCATTTGTATCATTATTTCACTGCCTTATAGACTTTTTAAAACCTATTGATTTGTAATAAGTAGTCGATATAGAATGCTTCCTCGAATATTAAGTAGTCTTAATTGCGTTGGTTTAAAAATGAATAAAATCAGTGGTTTGATTATCACCTATAATGAAGAAAACAATATCGAGGGCTGTATTGATTCATTAAAAAAGGTGTGTGATGAGATTGTAATTGTTGATTCAAATAGTGCTGATAGTACGAGAGAATTGGCAGAGGCAATGGGGGTCGTTTTTATCCAGCAGCCATTTCTTGGTGATGGTCCACAGCGAAGCCATGGTTTATCTTATTGCTCTCATCCTTGGGTATTAAATCTTGATGCTGATGAGCGATTGGATGAGGATGTTATTGCTGCTATAACATCCCTAGATTTAGAGAGTACGACTTTTGATGCCTTTGAATTTAAACGAAAAAATCATTTGCATGGAAGATGGATAAAACACGCTGATTGGTATCCTGATTATGTTAGACGCTTATTTAACAAGAATGTAACGGATTTTTCTCCTGTTGCAGTGCATACAAAAATTAAAACCAGCAATACAAAGAAACTTGATTGCCATATCATCCATTATTCATTTAAAGATTTAGAGGATATGGTCGCACGCTTAAATACCTATTCCACGTGGGGAGCATTACAGCTCTATCAACAAGGGAAAAAGGTAAATCCTTTTTCACCTTTTGCGCATGGCTTATTTTCTTTTATTAAATTTTATATTTTTAAACGAGGTTTCTTAGCAGGTGTGGATGGTTTATCTATTAGCATCGCAAAATCAGTCTCTTCTTATCTAAAATATGCCAAACTAATTGAATATATTTCAAAAAATAATAGATCATAATGATTAGCCAATAATTGCTTCACAACCCGATTGCGGCTTTTTAGGAACATTAAACGCCAATAATAAGGATATAACCGCCATAACCGCCCCAATATAAAAAACAAGCGCTGGTGATTGCAACCAAAGCACTCCAAACATGACGGGAATAACAACGGCGGCAATATGATTGATGGTAAAAGATACCCCTGCCGTTGAGGCTATATCAGCAGGATCAGCAATTTTCTGGAAATAGGTTTTTTGTGCAATTGCCATCGCAAAAAATAGATGATCAAGGATATATAAAATAATGGCAATCGTTGCATTCTCAACCAGCGCATAGCCAATAAAAATGGCAATCAAACCAATATATTCGATAATCAAGGCGCGGCGTTCACCAATAATACCAATCATTTTACCAATGCGAGGGGCTAAAAAAATATTAAACAGTGCATTCACAAGAAATAGTATTGATATTTCACCGACACTAAAGCCAAATTTTTCGACCATTAAGAAGCCTGCAAAAACAACAAAAATTTGTCGTCTTGCCCCGCCCATAAATTGCAATGCATAGTAAAGCCAATAACGCTTGCGTAAAATGAGTGTTTTATGCTGATAGGTTTTTTCAGGAAAAAGGGGGAAATATTGCCAGCTCAATAGCGCGATCACGATTGAAATGCTGCCGCCTAATAAATAGAGCCACTTAAAATCAATCTGCAATCCTTCAAATAAAGCCCATACTAAGACAAATGCGATGATTGAAGCGGCTGATTTTGCGGCGATTAGTTGACCAAAAAATTCAGGGGCTTGTTTTTTATCAATCCATTGTAATGACAGTGAGTTTTGCAGTGTCTCAAGATAATGAAAGCCAATCGACATTAAGATAGTGCTGAGATAAAAACCAATTGCGATAGGGAAAAAACCAGTCAGTGCTGTTCCTACACCTAGTAAAACAAGTGAAATATAGACCATGCGCTGTTCGCGTATGAGCAGTAAAACAAAGATAAGGGTGAATGCTAAAAGCCCTGGTATCTCGCGTAAACTTTGTAAAATACCAATTTCTGAGCCAGTAAAATGGACGCGCTCAATTGCAAAATTATTTAGTAGGTTGAGCCAGATAGCAAAGCTCATGGCAGTACCCACAGCGATTAATAGTAATAAAAGCTCAGGTGATTTTTTCTTAATTTTCATGAATATGTCATTCTGTAAAAGGCGGGCAAGTATAACAGAAAACAGAAAAGGGGAATCCACCTTCCTAAGCACAAAAGAAGGCGAAATAAGGTGCTAAAACGCAATCCCACGGCATAATTGATCAACCTGCCTTAATAACGTTGGGATTCGATGTTGTCCATGCATTGTCGCTATTTTTTCCTTTGCTTCGCCTAAAGGAATATCAATGGCAGTGATATAAAGTGGCTTTGTGCTTGTCCCTCTTCGTATTTTATAGTCAGGTGTTATCTCATTAAATGCTTTTTTGGCAACACCAATAATAGGGATGTTGCCATTCAAGTGATCATATAAATACTTTCCCAGCCCTGCCTTAGAGTGACCACCAAGAAACACATAGCCATCAATAATAATGAGCTCTGGCGTTATAGAATGCGCTTCTAGCAAATTCAGGATACAAGGAAGCTCTCTTTTATAAAACTTTCCTGGTTCATACGCTTGAATATTCTCAGTGTGAGTGAGGTATTTTTGTGAGATTTCTGAGCTATTCCAATGCTTAAAGAGGATACCCGCACATAAGGCGCTGTTATCTGTATATTGAACATCGACAACTAATTTCATCCTTGCTACTGACTCCTAATCGGTCTTACTCGAACATGCTCAGGGTTTGCGCCTAATTGTGCCGCGGTCAAACCACCTTTTTGTTTGATCAATCGAGCCAAAGCCCTTAAACCCCGCTTATTGGCAATATCCAGCGCAGATTCCCTTGCATTGTTGACGACATTAACCCGAGCGCCCTTATTAATAAGTAGCCTAGCAATTTGTGGTCTGCGCCATGAGAGCGCATCTAATAAGGGTGTTGTGCCGCCATAACGTGAGTTGGTGTTTGGTATTGCCCCCTTGCTTAATAATAATCGTACAATTGGCAGATTTTGTAAAAGTACGGCGCTATGTAATGGCGTTTGTCCTGCGTTATTCGCTAAATTGATATTGGTTTTATAGGGTAATAAGGTTTGTATCAAGGCGATGTTTTTTTTGTGAATGGCGATAAGTAACGGTGTTTGATGTGAAGAATTGCGTGCATTGGGGTTTGCACCTGCTTTTAGCAAGATTTGCATTAACTGCCTATCTGCTTTGCGTGTTGCGATGTGTAAAGCTGTTTCTTGAGTGTAATTTGTCAGCTTTAATTTGGCACCCGAATTAACGAGTAGCTGAACCAGCTTGGGACGCACCTGTTCTACTGCACGAATTAATGGCGTCGTTCCTGATTTCACTAAATTAACATTAGCACCTGCCTTAATTAACAATTGACTATAGCGAAGATCTTTTTTTGACATGGCAAGTTCCAGATTGCTACTTCCAGGTCGTCTGGGTTCATTTGCTTTAGCGTGATGCGCTAATAATAGTTTTACAAACCCTAGTTTTTCATGGCGAATAGCACGAGAAAGCAGGGACTCGCTACGATAGTGATGATTAGCCTTTGCGCCTAAAGAAAATAACACCTTTGCCATATTAAGATTGCCTGCATCAAGTGCCTTATACAGAGCGGGTTCACCACGTTTAGGATTTAAATTAGCCCCAGAAGAAACCAGTAATCGCAGTGCGCGTTCATCTTTTTTAGCAAGCGCTTTGTCAACAAGCGGATCATAGTTGAATTTTTTTCGCTGTTTAGCATGGCGCAACAATTTTTGCAGTAAGTTATAGTGAGTCGGCTCGCTGCGGATAATACTTTCAAATAGACCGCTAAAATTATTAAGTGCATGCACATCCGCACCCTGATTAAGAATTAAATGAGTAATCTTCCATTTTCCTTGCTGTATTGCACGAGAGAGAATGATATTGCCACGATAATGAATCGCGCGCGGCTCAATCGTCAATAGCTTTTGTACGGCTGAGACCTGATTACGTCGTGCCGCCAATTCCATCACATAACCCACCGAAATGATTTTAGCGCGCTGTGCAAAAGGTAGTTGTAGATAACGATTAGGATAATGGCTAGAAAAAGAAGTGCGATTAATCAAATTGGCAAAATAACCCGCATCAGGCGATGCCCCACGTGATAGCAACCAGTTGACCATTGTGCTGTTATATTGCGACAAGGCAACATCAAAGGCAGTGCCGCTAGCAAATTGAGAGCGCTTATTACCTGACATAAAAGGAGAGTCAATATCTGCTCTAACCCGTGTCTTGTCAATCACATAGCGGTTGGATGAACGATAATCGACGGGGACACCACCTCGAGATAATAATTGTTTGGCTTTATGTAATTGGCTACGTGAAACCGCCAAAAGAAACTGGTCACCCGCAGGCAAAATATCCTCTGAACAGGGCGTTAATTTTTCTTTGGCTATTGTGCAAGTAGCACTGAAGGCGCTTGTTTGTAATCCTAATAATGTTAGGAATAAAGAAATAATTAACAGTAATCTAATGGGCATCCCTTGTAGCAACATATTATTTTCCTTTTTATGGGTTGAAATTGGATGATTTCTAACTTATATAAAAAAGATAATCTTATCAAGGAATAAAAAAAATTTATGCGCTAATCTAGCATTCTACTTTGTTGCTGTAATCTAGTGAACTCACTTTATTAGCCGCATAAAGAATATTATGAGTAATTAATGAACACTATTCTTGTGTAAATAACGGCATATAATCAGCCCCTAAGTGTATTGCTAAATCACGTGCCTTATTTAATTTTATAGCTGATTTTTCACTATCCAACACCCATATTTCAACCTCATTATCGAGCCTAATATCATCCAGTTTATCCCGACTACGACCATCACTAATAATAAATAGTTTCTGTTTTTCAGCAGGTTTTTCTTGCCCCCTTTTCGCAATATAATGACGAATTTCTAATAATGCCAATCGTAGTGGTGTACCACCGCCAGCCTGAATACTACTTAATATTTTATCTAGACTAAATGGTACTTTACTGTCGCTGACCACCCAGTCAGTGCGTTGATTACCAAAACAAAGCAAGGTAATGCGTTGCCGTTGTTGATAAAAATACTCACATAATGACAACACCACAGCTTTTGCATCACTTAATTGCTCACTTGCAAGGGTTGAGCCAGAGGTATCTAAGGCTATAATATTTAATATAGTTTCTGCTTTACTTTGACGATGATAAATAGCGGTAGATAATTTGGGATGATTATCAGAATGCACCAGCGTAGCTTGCCAGTTAATGCGCAGTGCTGCTTTGTGATTGCCTGATTGTTTGGAATAAAGACCTTGTCGCTGTTGTTTACTTTCTGAGATAAGGTGTTGCATTTTTTTTATTGTTTTTTTTTCTGAGCCAAAGAAAGTTGATGGCTAAACTTAGCAGGATCTAACTGGCGGCTCAAACCAATTGCTACATCTTCAACGGGCATTTCACCCCAATCCCCCTGAGGTGATTGCTCCTCAGAGCCGCTACTTTGCGCACTTTGTTGAGGTGTTGAGTAATTATTCTCTTGAGGTTTTTTTTCAGATGAATTCTGAGCGAGTTTTTGTTGCGGTTCTTCTTGCTGACGATGGGCTAACACTAGATCAGTGACCGCATTAATATCCTCATCCAGAATATTGTTACCACCACGAATAGCAGCATGCGCTCTAGCTGCACGGAATAAAGCCAAATCAGCGCGTACGCCCTCAACCCCTGCCTGTAGACAACGCTGCGCAATTTCTAATTTAGATTCAGCCGATGCGTTAACTTGTTTTAAACGTTGAGAGGCATCATGTAACAACTGTCTGATGATGCTTTGACGCTCCGCATACTGTTCGCAAAAATCAAGGGGATCATGATCAAATGCCAAACGAGACTCGACAATCGCCATACGCTGTTGCAAATCAGGATTGTCATGGATTTCAACGGATAAACCAAAGCGATCTAATAACTGAGGACGTAATGCGCCCTCTTCGGGATTCATCGAACCGATCAGCACAAACTGTGCCTTATGCTGATGAGAAATACCATCACGCTCAACATAATTCACCCCTGATGCACTCACATCCAATAATAAATCCACCAAATGATCAGGCAGTAAATTAATTTCATCCACATATAAAACGCCACCATGCGCCTGTGCAAACAAGCCTGGCGAAAACTTCAAACCACCCTTTGCTAACGCATATTCGACATCTAAGGAACCTAATAAACGATCCTCACTCACCCCTAGAGGGCAATTCACAAAAGCACGATGATGTAGTAGCAAATCAGCCAAAGAACGCGCAAGGGTAGATTTAGCTATGCCGCGATTGCCGCTAATTAAAACGCCTCCCAACGATGGATCGCAAGCAGCAAGTAGTAAGGCTGTTTTTAATTTATCCTGTCCGATAACGGCAGAAAAAGGGAAGTGGGGAATTTGAGAGTTAGACATTTTCTTAGTATAGCAATTTGTGAATAGGAGTTATGCATGTATTAATTTTTTGCTCAGGCTTGAGTTAACATTGCTACATTTACAATCTATTTTGAATCAGTAGATGCTTGTATATCAAAAGGTAGATACGGAAGCTATTGACAATACAATCTTTAAAGTGCAGGTGAAAATATAAAAACCGATATTTTACAATAGGTTATCATATTCAAAAGAAAAACTGTTCTATTAATGTGCGTTTGTAAACGCTCGCATCTAGCTATTTTGGGGTATACTATTTCTGCTCGTCTTGAAAATTATCTTAACTACCCTATTATATTATTTAATAGCGTATTAATAGATTTTTTCTGGTTCAGAATATTTACTTTGTCCTTAATAGTACTGAATCAGTGACGTCATTACAGATATAGCTGATCGTTATCAATTAAGTACGATCTATATTCAGGTGTAATACCCAACAAAGGAGATAAGCATGGGACTATTTGATTTTGCTAAAGATTTTGGAAATAAAATATTTGGTGGCGATGATGATACCGATACAGCAAGCCAAAAATTGCAAGCACATATTGAAGAAGACAATCCAGGAGTGGATGGTTTAAAAATTTCTATTGAAGATGGTGTAGCGACTATTAGTGGTGAGGCAGATTCGCCAAGTGCTTATGAAAAAGCGGTGCTGATGGCAGGTAATGCGCTCGGCGTAGAGTCTGTTGAAGCAGGGGGTCTGTCTTCTCCTGAACAAACCATTGAGGTAAATTATTACGAAATTCAAAAAGGCGATAGTCTGTGGAAAATTGCAGATAAGTTTTATGGTGATGGAAGTAAATACACCACAATTTTTGAAGAAAATCTTGAGGTAATTAAAGATCCTGATAAGATTTTCCCAGGGCAAAAAATTCGCATTCCAATGAACTAAATTCAATAATTCTGTAAGTAGCTTACTTGCAGAATTTAGTCATGTTTCAAATACACATTATAAACAAACAGGTAGATATTTATGGATATGGGTGACTTAATCAAGATGGGCGCAACAATGTTCATCAAGAGTAAACTAAGTGGTGATAACGGTAGTGGGCTTGATCTTGGTAGTCTAACATCTGCGCTTTCTGGATTGGCGGGTGGCAGTAATAGTGGGGGCGGACTTGATATAGGTTCTATCCTTGGCAATATGCAATCTGGCGGCATGGCGGATATGGCAGCTTCATGGTTAGGTGATGGGGCTAATGCTGATGTTTCAAGTAGCCAAATAACCGATATTTTTGGTCAAGATAAAATTTCTGACTTCGCATCGAAACTTGGCTTAAGCGAAGATGAAGCGGTTGGCGGATTACGTGATGCACTTCCTGGAATGGTTGACAAAGCGAGTAGTGGTGGATCAATTCTAGACTCTATCGGCGGCATCGAAGGCGCTTTAGGTATGGCTAGTAAAATGTTTGGGCGTTAAAACGCATTGTTAGTTTTTAAAAGCCACCTTTTATAGGTGGCTTTTTTTATGGTGATCCTATGGATAATTCAAATTTCAACACGCTCTTCAATCTCTTTTTTTCCATTGCCGCATTTGCAGCCGTCTTTTTGATTGGTTATATCAGAGAAATATTAAAACAACGCAATACCCTTTTTAATGATGCTGAAACCACCACAGGTACTGTGCTTTCCGTTACACGAAAACAAAGCCTAAGCTTACCCGTCATCGAATATGAAAATAATGGCAAAACTATTCAGTTTACCTCGGCGGTCACGGCTGAAAGTATCAAAGAAGGGCAAAGGATAGAACTACAAATAGCGGCTGATGGAACAGCGCGTATAAAATCACCTGTCAGTAATTTTATGTTGCATATATTAAGTGCTTCAATGCTCTTGTTTTTTATACTAGGATGTTTTTTTGTTTACAATAAATTTCTCCTATGAATCCTGATCTAAATAAACTACAACCTTACCCCTTCCAACGTATCAATGAACTCAAAGCAGGTATTACACCGCCTGCGGATAAGCCCTTAGTTTCATTAGCTATTGGTGAACCAAAGCATCCAACACCTGAGATTATTCTTAATACACTCCGTGATAATTTATTAGGTGTCGCCAACTACCCACTCACCAAAGGCAGTGTAGAATTGCGTCAGGCAATTGCTAGCTGGCTTATGCGTCGTTTTAATTTATCAGCAAACTCCGTCGATAGTGAAACACAAGTAGTTCCCGTAAATGGTACGCGTGAAGCACTATTCGCCTTTGCTCAAGCAGTAGTTGATCGGAGTAAACATGCCAAGGTTCTCATGCCAAACCCTTTCTATCAAATATACGAAGGAGCCGCATTACTTGCAGGAGCAGAACCCATTTATCTCCCTTGCAACTCAGAGAACAACTTTAATCCAGACTTTGATGCGGTCGATGATAAAACATGGGATGACTGTCAGTTAATTTATCTATGCAGTCCAGGCAATCCAACAGGGGCAGTGGTTGGTGCAGAGCAAATGAAACAACTGCTGCATCTAGCAGAAAAGCATGACTTTATTATTGCCAGCGATGAGTGCTACTCAGAAATTTATTCAGATGAAAGCAACCCACCGGTAGGACTATTAGAAGTTGCTGCACAAACAGGCAATACTGACTATAAACGCTGCGTTGTCTTCCATAGCCTTTCCAAGCGTTCCAATGCGCCCGGTTTACGCTCAGGATTTATAGCTGGTGATGCTGAGATTCTAACTAAATTTTTGCTTTATCGAACCTATCACGGATGTGCCATGCCGCCGCCAACACAAGCTGCCAGTGTAGCCGCATGGAATGATGAAAAACATGTGATCGATAACCGTGAGCAATATCGACAAAAGTTTGCAGCAGTATTAAGTATTCTAGCGCCGATAATGGATGTCAAACAACCCGATGCCAGCTTCTATCTCTGGGCAGGAACAGAAAAAAATGATGAGACATTTACCCGCGAACTCTATGCACAACAGCATCTTAATGTCGTTCCTGGTAGTTATCTCTCCCGAAAAGTGAATGGGATAAACCTAGGAGAGAATCGTGTGCGTTTAGCACTAGTTGCAAGCTTGGATGACTGTATTGAGGCTGCCAATAGAATTAAGGCATTTGTTGATGGCTAATTATTACGGGGTACTCCTACGTAGAGAGTTTACAAACCGTTCTCCGAGTAAAACCACAAGAATAAGTGTATAAAGTACAGGCTCTGAAATATCCAATTTAACCATCCAAAAGAAATGCAAGACGGATAACAATGCGATGGGATAAATGAGTAAATGCAGTCGCTTCCAGTTTTTTCCCATGCGGCGAATCATGCCTTTTGTGGAGGTGATTGCTAAGGGTGTTAATAATAAAATAGCTAACATCCCTACTGTAATAAAGGGACGTTCAGTAATATCGTACCAGATCTCTGTCCAATCAAAGAATTGCTCAAACAATAGATAGCCAAGTAAGTGTAAAACAGCGTAGAAATAAGCATATAAACCCAGCATGCGCCGCAAGCGCAATAGCTGTCCCCAGTTTGTTAAACGACGTAAAGGGGAAACTGCTAGCGTAAGAAGCAGAATGCGTAAGGCCCAATCGCCCAAGCCTCTAATGATTGCCTCAAAAGGGTTTGCACCTAAGGTTTCGTACCATAATCCCCACCCTAAATGCAGGGCAGGTATTAGCAACACGATAAAAATGAGTGGCTTTAAACCCTGTCTGAATAGTTTGTTGGGTAGTTTCATTTTTAGAAGTTTTTCTTTAGATCCATGCCTTTATACAAGGATGCCACTTGTTCTGCGTAACCGTTAAACATCAATGTTTTACGTTTTCTAAATTCTCCAATACGACGTTCTTTGCGCTGAGTCCAGCGTGGGTGATTGACCTGAGGATTTACATTAGAGAAAAAACCATATTCCGTCATATTGGCTTTTTGCCATGAATTCATGGGTTGTTCTTTCATAAAGCGTATTTTGGCAATGCTTTTAATACTTTTGAAACCATATTTCCAAGGAACCACTAAACGCAGGGGTGCACCGTTTTGATTGAGTAACTCTTTACCGTAGATTCCTGTTGCGATTAAGGTTAATGGGTTCATTGCCTCATCCATTCGTAAGCCTTCGGTATAAGGCCAATCTAATACGGATGATTTTTGTCCAGGCATTTGCTTTGGATCATGCAGTGTTTCAAAATAGACATATTTAGCATTTGAGGTTGGTTTCATGCGCTTGATTAACTCCGCTAACGGAAAGCCCATCCAAGGAATAACCATCGACCAGCCCTCGACACAGCGAAAACGATAATTACGCTCTTCAATTGACATCAGCTTAAGCAAGTCTTCAAGATCATATTTGCCTGGCTTTTCACATTCACCTTCAATGCTAACTGACCAAGGTGAGGTGATTAAACTATGTGCATTTTTCTTTGGGTCTGATTTTCCCGTACCAAATTCATAGAAATTACAATAACTACTGATGTCTTTATAGGGCGTGGACTTTTCATTGGTAGAAAACCTTCCTGCTCCAACCTTAGCAAAACTTGGTTGAATAATCCCACCTGTAGCGGCAATCAACCCTAACCCTGCTGCTGTTTTCATAAATTGCCGGCGATTGTTATAAACAGAATAATCCGTCACATCATTATCTGTTAGGACTTTATTTTTTTGTATTCGCATTTTGATTCTCTATCATATTAATGAGTCATACACCGTATATAATGGCGCTGAATATTTGTTATAATAGCAAAACTTTCCCCTTGGTGATTAATACCCTTTCCTCAGTATTATTTCTGTGCTAAATCCATTATTTTATTTGCCAATCGATAGACTCGGTTAAGTTTAGATAACCGAGACTATCTGAGCATTTGTTACTTAACAATTTTTCTCATTACTTTAATAACAATCTCTACACGGCGGTTTTTTGCACGTCCATACTTAGTCCTATTTGATGCTAGCGGGCTACTTTCCCCCTTACCATCAAGACGCATTATATGACGATTAACACCAAGGTTTTGCAAGTAATCTGCAACAGAGTTTGCGCGTGCTAACGATAAAGCTAAGTTTGAACGGTTATCACCAACGTTATCGGTATGTCCTGTTATTTGTAGCCCTTTCACTGTCATACTGCTGGATTGTATATCATAAGCGAGTTTATTTAATCTATTTTGCCCTCTTCTGGTGAGTTGCGCACTGCCTGTATTAAAATTGGAGCCTCCTGAAAGCGAACTGTGAATCAACTGTATTTTTGGCACATTGATAACAGGAGGCGCTGGTTTAGGCTTTTGAATAACCACAGGCTTTGGTACTGGCTTATAAACAGGTGCTGGCGGAGTATACACAGGTCTAGGCTTGGGCGGAATGTATACAGGTTTTGGTTTGGGCTGAACATACACAGGTCTTGGTCTTGGCGTTGGTTTTTGAGTCACGACCTGTTCAACCGTACTACTACGATTTCTATAGAGCGGTCTCCAGTTTAGACCCAAGTTATAATGCGCTATATCTTTATCAAAGCGCTCATATTCTGCGCGCAAATTGATATTATCAGACACTGCGTATTCAGCACCTACACCCAAGAACAAAGAAATATCATGTAGCTGCCTACTGGTTAAATCCCCTTTGTCTTTAGTGGTAAATTTTGCCGCCCCTATTTTTGCCAAGGGGCGAATACCTGCAAATTTAACCATTGGCTTATAAACACCTGCTACGCCAATAGCCTTATAATTAACACTACCTGATTGACCATTACTTTTTAAATCTGCGCTACCAAGGTCAGCCCAAAATGCTTCTAGCCCTGTATCTTTGGTAATATTGACACCAGTGTATAGCTTTTTAGAAATTGATTTATCACCCGTTACACGCCAGTTATCCCCACCATCGGGTGTTAATGTACTCCCCCCCACTGCGCCGCCGATATACCAGCTTTCTTGCCAATTTTGCGCTTCATCTGCATGGCTCCCAATCGAAAAGGAAGCGAGCGATACCATTAATGTTAGTTTTATTAATTTCATAATTATTATTCTTATTATTATTTATACTTAGATTCTGCACGTATTCCTGTACATCATTCCCACATGCTTTAGCAGAAATGATGTAAAGTCATGATTTTTATCGTGCTTAACTGAAAAACTAAAGTTTTCACTTTTATGACTTAGTATTTATTTTTTAAAAAATCGGCGCATTAACAAGATATTCAATACCATAAGTAACAACACAAAGGGGGAGCTACTACCACCACCTTTTAGAACAGTTGTTACTTCCGAATTTCCTTTTTCATCAGCTATTTCTGTATTTTCTTTTTCACCAGATGCTCCTGTATTTTCTTTTTCACCAGATGCTTCTAATTTGACATTTAACGTCGCTATTTTTTCAATATCCTTTAGATTTGAACGAACAGTAAGTGTTTTGGTCTCACTAAACTCTACTATCTCAAAATGACACTCCCAATTACCCTCATTATCAGCAACACTGATACAGGTTTCATCAGCAATATTAGTTGCCACAGTGACACTCGCTAAAGGATCCGTTGTCCCTTTAACAGCAATAGTATTGCTTAAAATCAATTCATCTTGCTGTGGAGAAGTCACTATTAACGGTTTTTCAGGTACGCTAATAGTTAGTTCTGCTAATTTTTTCAAACCAGCTGGTGTTTTTCCCTCAACAATCAGCGTCTGCGGACCACCCACTGGTAGGTCTTTAATCGTACAGCTCCATTCCCCTGTTGCGCTCGTGATTGCCGTGCAACTTTTATTGCCAACCCTTGCGGTAATGGTACTATTTGGTACGCTTTTACCTGTAATGAAGGCAGATGTTCCTGCGACGGTTGAGTTATTTTTAGGGCTAGTCACTTCCAATAGCAATGGAAGTTTGACATTAACCGCAGCTATTTTTTCATCTACTCCCATTAGTTTAGAAGTAATAATCAATGCTTTTGTTTTATCCGCTTTTTTAATAGCAAAATCACAACTCCAATCACCATTGATATCCGCCTTAACAGAGCAAGATTCTCCTGTTCCATCTGAAGAAACCGTCACTAAAGCATGTGGATCTGTTGTTCCTGTGGTCGTAATTGTCTCAGATAAAATCAACTCATCCTGCTTAGGAGATGTCACCACTAACGGCTTTTCGGGTACGCTAATAGTGAGTTCCACTGATTTTTCCAACCCAATGGGGGTTATCATCTCAATAATCAGTTTCTGCGGTCCACCCACTGGCAGGTCTGTAATCGTACAACTCCATTCCCCTGTTGCACTCACTATTGCAGTGCAGGTTTGATCACCAACCGTGGCGGTAATTGTGCTATTTGGTACACTTTTACCTGTCATTAAAGCAGATGTTCCTGCAACGGTTGTGTTGTTTTTAGGGCTACTCACTTCTAATAGTGATGGAAGTTTGACATTAACCGCAGCTGTTTTTTTATCTATTCCCGTTAGCTCAGAAGTAATAATTAAGGCTTTCGTTTCATCCGCTTTTTTAATAGCAAAATCACAACTCCAATTACCGCTGATATCAGCCTTAATAGAACATGACTCACCTGTTTCACCAGAGGAGACTGTCACTAAGGCATGAGGATCTGTTGTTCCTGTTGTAGTAATTGCCTCAGATAAAATCAATTCATCTTGCTGTGGAGAGGTCACTACTAATCGTTTTTCAGGTACGCTAATAGTGAGTTCAGCTACTTTTTTCAAGCCAGTCGTCATTTTTGCCTCAACAACTAACTTCTGAGGTCCACCCACGGGTAGATCTTTAATGGTGCAGCTCCAACTACCAGTTGCGGAGGTCCTTGCTGTACAGCTTTTATTGCCAACGGTTGCTGTAATAGCCGCATTTGGTACACTTTTACCTGTAATCAAAGGTGATGTACCCGCAACCGTTGTTTTATCTTGAGGACTTGTCACGTCTAAGATAGAAGGATGCTTGGTAATAACAGTTTCTGTCTTTTTCCCAATTCCCGTTAGCTCTGAGGTAATGGTTAGTGTTTTAGTTTCATCGACTTGCTTGATTTGAACGTTACAACTCCAATCACCCTTATTATCCACTGTTGCGCTACATGACTCACCTGCAACGCCTGTAGAAACATTGACTTTGGCTTTTGGATCACTTATTCCTACCACATTAATAATGGCACCTTCTATTAATTCCTGATTCTTTGGTGATGTAACGACGAGAGGTTTATCAGGAACAGTAATTTTTATCTGCTCTGTTTTATTGGTCACACCATCCGTCCCTTCTGCCTTGATGTTTAGTGATTGTGGACCACCAATAGGAAGACCTACAATTCTACAACTCCAATTCCCTGTTGCAGTTGCCGTCACAGTACAGCTCTTATCACCTGCTGTCACCGTTATCTTTGTCCTAGGCAAGCTGGTTCCAACTATCAATGGAGCACTTCCAGTGACCATGCTATTATCTTCAGGAGCCGTTATAACGAGGGTTAATGGCGGAGTTTTAAAGCCACTAGATGCTTCACGTTCATTGCCAGCAGCATCCGTTGAAGTAACATTCAGCGGATAATCTTTATTCAAAATAAGTTTATCAACCTGACAGCTCCAATTACCCTCTGCGCTTGCTGTTGCGGTGCAATGATTATTGGCATCAATTTTTA
Organism: Cocleimonas sp.; assembly: GCA_023146675.1. Lineage (GTDB taxonomy): Bacteria > Pseudomonadota > Gammaproteobacteria > Thiotrichales > Thiotrichaceae > JAGLBW01. Next base: position 22,581 of record JAGLBQ010000160.1, read on the forward strand.
CGTTAACGGAAGATTCAGGTTCAGTTGTTCCTGAAATAGTCACTTTTTTATCTTTAATCACCTGATTAAGCATAGGCGCACTGATAACAAGATTATCAATCTGCGTATCTTTCTTAAAAGGTTTAGTGGCACTAGAGATGTAGCCGTTGTCATCTGTCGTCTTAGCGGTTAGGGTAAGTTCGCCATCTGCCAATGTGCTAATATCAACAGCGTCACTATTCCAAGCACCTTCAGAATTTGCAGGAGTTGTTACCGTAACCTTCTTATCATTTTTATCAATAAATTCTAGCGTAACATCAAGATTAGGTGTTGCTGTACCAGAGGGCTTAACTGTTGTTTGTTCTGTCTGGTTGACAATATTATCCGTTGCTATATCACCTTCAATGATGACAGGAATCACAACACCAATAAATGCCTGTGCTGTATTACTAACTGTATAGCTTTTATCAAGAATAAAAATATTAATAATACGCTCATCAGAGCTAGGTGGAGCACTCATAGTATTTTCATAACGTATAGCTTTTAAAGCTTCTTTATAAGTTGCAACAGGAGCCTCTCCTCTTAAACTCAACTTAGTAGTCGTTGTTCTTTCGGCATCAATTGTAATGCCTGCTGGCAAGTCGCCTATTGGTAGTTTAATCACATCACCATCATAAGATGTTGCTAAAATAATTTCTGCACCCATCAAGTTACTTTGACTCTTCGTTATCTCAAGGTCAGAATCAACCACAGGAATAGCCGTTCCTGCTGCTCCTGCTACATAAGATGTTTTATAATCATTGTCTACACTAGCATTAGAGCTATTATTGGCATCCAGTGTTAGGTTTGGAATAACACTGTCCAACCCGCCAATTAACTGAAAAGCTATTTTAAACTTAACCGTTTCACCTGGTGCAATTTCATCATATTTAACCGCCAATGAAATAGACTCATCCGCTGTTTTTTCGCCCGTCTTCTTTAACTCCGCCGTTCCTGTATAGATATCAACAGGATTTCGATTAGCCTTTCCACCAAATGCAACACGAGTATTTTTACCATAACCAATTAGTTTAACTTCAGACCGATCTGTCCCCCCCTTGCCTTGGTCTCTGTCTTGGCTTGCGGAGATAATCGCAACACCATCTGTATCACCTTGGGCAATAACCTTATTAAGCGTTGTTGGATTATTATTATACCGAAAGTTATTATCAGGGTCTATCGTTTGCATATAATAGACATTATTCATTACGGCTTTGGTGCTATTGGTTAATTCAATATCAATAATTACCACTAAACCTTTTTTATAAATACTGTAGGTTTGACGAATACTGAGTTCATTATCAATATTTCCAGTCCAAACAACCTCTTGTGTTTCATCAAAATTTTCAAAATCCTTAAAACCACCATTTTCCTGATCAATAGTCTTAATACCTTCAGGACTAGTTTTTCTGTTACTGGTGTTATGGTAATTTATACCATCAAGATGTATACCCCAACCAGACTCTCTAATACCTGGCATAAAAAAATCACCATCAAACATTCTTGGGTTAGAAAAATTAGTACCATTAGGATCAGAAATAAAACCTATTTCTAGAGATTCATCGACACTGTAAGGTGCTAACTCAGAACGCGTCTTAGAACCAAAAGCACCATTTTTATTAATCCCTATCTGAACATTATCACCATATAGAAACACATCACCTTTACCATTAAGAACATTAATATCAGCCACACAACTAGTGCTGTAAGATAATGAAATAACCGCGATCACGACACTAATTGAAATAAAATTTAATTTATTATTGAACATATTACTTCCCCATTATTACTACTGTAATCAGAACAAATAATATAAACAACAGGCAGCAAGCCACTGCACAAATAATAAGAAATTATTAGTTGTTAAGTTTCAGTAAAGGAATATAAAAGACAACCCCATTGAACTCAGTATTATTTTTATTATGATTAAGTAGTTCATTTATTATTGATAGCAAAGCATATATTTAAAAACAGCCTAAAATCAATCAGTTTTATTTGTATGGTTGTATTTTGACTATATTGCTTGTTATTTGATCAAAATAGACTGTCAATCACACTTTTCTCTAAGGGTATAGAAGGCATAAATGTTTAACTCTTAATAAAAACTGAATGGTTCTATCAAGGAAAAAGATAAAATCACTATACCCACAGGAGAAAACTTTAATTAGGCAATAAACTCTTTGAGGTAGGTTGACTGAATGCTGGCTGAATAGAAATGATAGGTATTGAGAAAAATTAGTTCACTTGAAGTCTTAAAAAAAGGGTCGGTTACCCTGCCTTATTTAGTATGAAAGGATTTGTGGTTTTGTTTGTTAAGATAGCCTAAGATCTTCAAGACATATCTATCAAAAAGCCTTGTAATTTATCCCTTAAGAACCAATATATAGACTAAGTTACCTTTTTATCAATAGACTAATTTTCAAACAAGGAAAATCATGACTCGTATTTTATTATTTATCGCCACCAATATAGCAATTATGGTGCTTCTAACTATTATCCTAACTGTTTTTGGTGTTTCATCAAAAAGTGTGACAGGTATGCTTATTATTGCGCTTGTTATCGGTATGGGCGGTTCTTTTATCTCCCTTGCTATTTCCAAATGGATGGCAAAACGTACCACAGGTATGGTAATGATCGAGAATCCAACCTCTCGTGAAGAAAGATGGCTGGTTGAGACCGTCAAAAAACAAGCAGAAGCAGCAGGTATCGGAATGCCTGAAGTTGGGATTTTTGAATCTCCAGAAATGAATGCTTTTGCAACAGGCATGAAACGCAATGATGCATTAGTCGCCGTTAGCACAGGTTTGCTTGATAATATGAATCAAGATGAAGTGGAAGCTGTGCTTGCACATGAGGTTAGCCATATTGCCAATGGTGATATGATTACAATGGCTTTATTGCAAGGCGTTATTAATACTTTCGTAATACTTGCAGCACGCTTGATTGCAGGCGCGATTAGTAGCGCTCTGGATGAGGACGGCGAAGGTGGAGAAGAAGGTTTAGGCTGGATCGCGCATATGATAGTTGTCATTGTATTAGAGATCGTCTTAGGTTTCTTTGCCTCTATTATTACTATGTGGTTCTCTCGAAAACGCGAATTTAGCGCAGATGCTGACGCAGCTAAGTTGGTGGGTAATAGAAAAATGATTGCCGCTTTAGAACGTCTTCAACAGGATACTGAAGAATCTCACTTACAGGGTGAAATGGCAGCATTTGGTTTTGCACCTAAGGGAGGCTTTATGGCGTTATTCGCCAGCCATCCACCATTAGAAGACCGTATAATGGCGTTAAGATAGGTGCTTTAATTTTATCCCCGAGAAGTAAGTTATCGGGGGTTTTTCATAGACTGGTATAAGCGCTTAATGCACTATTTTCCACATGCCTAGGATAGCAATAATCAAATAGGTTATGATTGAACGTTAGTTTTCTATACAACACATCTTGCACATCATTTAGACTGGTAGCAAACTTGATTAAGAGATGATATCAAGGCTATGCTAGTTCAATTTAATGACCTTCCGAAATGGAACGATATTGCTATTCCAAGCTTTGGGTATTATTAACAACCCTGAGTTCTTAACGTGGCTGTTTGCTAATGAAGCTTCTTAATTGCTTTGGTGTTATTTTTCCAGACTGGTATGCCACAAGCTTGCCTTGAGGAGAGAAAATCATAAAGGTTGGCACGCCTGTTAATTTTCTTTTTGCTACTTTTTTGACATAAGCATCAAACTCTTTAACATTAGAGAGTAAGGTTGGAAAATTAATGCGATACTTTCTAATAATACTCTGAGCAATTCTTGCATTCCCATCTAGCGATACACCAATAACTTTAGTATTTGGATAGGTACCAATAGATTTTACCATTTCAGGCATACCCGTCATACATATCTTGCATTTATGATGCCAAGCTTCAACGATTGTCCACTGTCCTTTACCAACCTGATTGGAAATTGTTGCAAGCTTTCCTTTAGCTTCATTTTTAGCAACTAGCAGAGAGCCAAAGATAATAGCGGTTGAAATAATGATTGATAATGAGATTTTTCCAAAATGGAAATTTTTCATAGGTTGCTCCATGATATTTATAAGGTATATTTGCATTCCGTGGCAAAATTACTATTGATTTAACACCCAATTAAAGCCAAGCGATAAGATCATAAGTCATGCATTATATGCATAAAATAATATTATAACCATTTTAATCAGCTTTCATTCATTGCGAAATAGCTTTAATTGTACTTTACTCTGTTTTTCTGAGTCATGCCAAAGAACATCAAAATGCTTTTTAGCAACACCACGACTAAAAAAATAATCCTTAATACTCTCAGTGCGCTTTATTGCTACTGCCGACTTAACATCGAAAGAAGACATTTCAATAAATAATAAGGGATCATTCTTTAGTTTTGTCACCAACGTACTCAAAAACACCTCATTTGCTG
>JAGLBQ010000161.1 GCA_023146675.1 Cocleimonas sp.
TATGCTCTAAGGCATGGGATAATCCTGTAATACCCTCGTGCTCATAACTAGTACCAACACGATACCAAAGCTGCACTATTGCAATGGGTGCGCGTTTGTCTTGTTTAACCAGTATTTTTAAACCATTATCAAGTATAAATTCATGTACGCTGGCATTGGTTTTTGCGGTATTCGCTTCTGTTGTTTGAGGAGGAGCTTTCTTGGCAAAGGAGACCCAAGGAAGAAAAAGAATTGCGATAAGCAATAAGCTGCGTGATATTATTCTATTCATTAATTTCAAATCTGATTTTTATTAGAAAGGCACAGTATAAACGATGTTTGGTATATTTAAGAGTAAAAAGCAAAAATCTGAAATAGCAGAAGCAGAGAGTCAGCAACAAGCAAGGCAAGGCAAGGCTGAGTCGGCTGAATTCACAATGGAAAAAGCAGAAACTGCCATTGATATACCACAGGAAAAGCCGACAAACAAAACCTTATTCTCACGTTTAAAACAGGGTTTATCACGTACAGGTGAGTCATTAGGCGAAGGTGTTGGACTCTTTATTCTAGGTGAAAAACAGATTAATGAGGAGGTACTTGAAGAACTGGAAACACGCTTATTAATGGCAGATGTTGGCTTTGATGCCACGATGAAAATCATAGATCAACTGACCGAAGCGGTAAAACGTAAAGAACTGAATGATGTTAATGCCTTGTCACAATCGTTGTACAACGTCATGGTTGATATTTTAGAACCCGTAGCGCAACCGCTAGAAATTAAAGATGAGCATAAGCCAACGGTTATTTTAATGATTGGCATCAATGGTGCAGGTAAAACCACCACTATTGGGAAACTAGCCAAAAAATTTCAGAGTGAAGGAAAATCAGTCATGTTAGCCGCAGGTGATACCTTTCGTGCTGCGGCGGTAGAACAGTTGCAAGTATGGGGAGAGCGCAATGATATCCCTGTTGTCGCACAAGGAACAGGCGCAGATAGTGCATCTGTTATTTACGATGCAATGGAATCTGCTAAAGCACGCGGTATTGATGTACTCCTCGCCGATACCGCAGGACGTTTGCATACGCAAGATAACTTAATGGAAGAGCTGGTAAAAGTTAAACGTGTGATGCAAAAAATTGATCCCGATGCACCGCATGAAGTGATGTTAGTGATCGATGCGAGTATTGGGCAAAATGCCTTAGCGCAGGCGAAAGAATTTAATAATGCGATTGGTTTAACAGGAATCACCGTTACTAAACTAGATGGTACTGCCAAAGGTGGAATTTTATTTGCCATTGCCGAACAGTCAGGCATTCCTGTTCGTTTTATTGGAGTTGGTGAGGGGATTGATGATTTGCAGGAGTTTGATGCGAGTGGGTTTGTTCGTGCGTTATTGGGTGAGGATGGACAGGGTTAAATCAATCTCTTGTGAGAGTTTATTATGCGCTTTTTCGCCCCCTGTTGTGTTTTATGCGATGCAAAAGTAACGGGCGCTATCTCTCTATGCGAACCATGTTTAGAAGATTTACCCAGAATAAAAACCACTTGTTATCAATGCGGTTTGCCACTTGAAAGTAAGCTAGAGGCAAGCTTATGCGGTCAATGCCAGCAATCTTTGCCACCCATTGATTATCTAATCAGTAGTTTGCACTATGCCTATCCTGTTGGTTATTTGGTTTCCCAACTAAAATTCCAGCGTGACTTAACCTATGCAAAAATCTTTGCTCAATTACTACTAACCACGCTACAGCAACAATATAAAGCACGACACTCTGAGCTACCAGAAATAATCATCCCCGTTCCATTACATAAAAAAAGAAGTCGCCAACGTGGATTTAATCAAGCCCTAGAAATAGCCCGCCCCATCGCAAAAGAACTAAATATTCCCATCTTGGTAAATGCTATTGAGCGCATTAAACACACAGAAGCACAGTCATTATTAAGCGCACTAGAACGACGAAAAAATTTACACAATAGCTTTGTATTTTCCAAACCTATTACCGCTGAACATATTGTACTTGTAGATGATGTGGTAACGACTGGAACAACCGTTTATGAATTGGCAACCTTATTAAAAAAATCAGGAGTGAAAAAAGTAGGTGTATGGGCGGTAGCGCGGGCTACCATTTCAAAATAATATATATATTCATTATAATAGGAAAAGAAAGCTCTGCTAATCTACTACTTGCATAAATTGATAGTAGAATTACATCACTCTTTTCTATCAAGAAAAATATGATAATATTTCCATCATTACTCACAAAATCAGGAGCCATTCCCTAATGGTAGAACTATATGAAAAACTGGGTCTTTTTTATATCGGTCAGGATGTTGATAAACAAACATTAGATACGACGGATGCGTTAACTCTGCTAAAAAATAAAAATTTTACCACCCATGCAGCCATTATTGGTATGACAGGTAGTGGTAAAACAGGTTTAGGTGTGGGTCTGATTGAAGAGGCTGCTATTGATAATATTCCTACGATTATTATTGATCCTAAGGGTGATATGGGGAATCTTTGCCTGACTGATCCTGAGTTTTCAGTAGCGTCTTTTCAGCCTTGGGTTGAAGATGAGGCAAACTCTAAAGAACAGGATGCTACTGAATACGCACAAAAAATATCATCATTATGGAAGGGTGGTATTGAAAAAGCACATCAAACGGTTGAACGTGTTGCTCAATTTGATGCAGTGGAGAAGACTATTTACACGCCAGGGAGTAGCGCAGGGGTTAGTTTAAATATATTAAGCTCACTGGATGCACCGCCTGCTGAGATTCTTGATGATAGTGATGCCTTTGCTTCTTATATTAAAACTACCGTCAGTAGCTTACTGGCTTTGATTAGTGTTGAGGCTGATCCTGTTGAATCTAAAGAGTATATTTTGCTGGCGCAGTTAATTAGCCGCTCTTGGCTGTCAGGAGAAAGTTTAACCCTTGAAGATTTAATTGGTCGTATTATTAGCCCTAGCTTTAAGAAGATTGGGGTTTTACCGCTAGAAGGATTTTACCCACAAGCAGAGCGCTTTAAACTTGCCACCAAATTTAATTCCATTCTCGCTTCTCCTACCTTTAGCGCATGGATGGAGGGGGATGATTTAGATATTCAACGCCTGCTTTATGATGATAATGGCAAGGCTAAAATCTCTATTTTCTCTATCTCACATCTAAATGATGATGAGCGTATGTTTTTTGTTACTATCTTGCTGAACAAATACATTGCATGGATGCGTCGTCAAAGCGGTACATCAGCGCTTAAAACAATTCTTTATATGGATGAGATTTTTGGCTTCTTTCCGCCCACTAAAAATCCACCCAGCAAAGAACCGATGCTATTAATGCTGAAACAAGCCAGAGCGTTTGGCGTAGGCATTATTCTTAGCACACAAAATCCTGTTGATCTTGACTATAAAGGTCTCTCTAATATTGGTACATGGTTTATTGGTCGTTTGCAAACAACGCAGGATATTAATCGTGTTATTGATGGTTTAGGTGGCAAGATTGGTTCTGGTTTTGATAAGAAAGAAATTCAAACCCTACTTGCCAATCTTAATAAACGTACTTTTTTCCTTAAAAGCGCACATCTCGATGATATTCGTTTATTTAGCACGCGCTGGGTGATGAGTTATCTTAAAGGCCCTTTAAAGCGCTCCGAAATATCGACTTTAATGACAGCACAGAAGCAAGCACTTGAAGTGATAGAGAGTAACAAACCCCAAACATTAATGAGCACAGTGAATGATGGTTATGAAAATTACTCTGCTTTAGATAACAGCATCGCACAATATTTTGAACTGGATTTACGTGAGCAACATCACTATCACGCCAGTTTAAACGCGAAAATATCCTTGCACTTCTTTAATCAAACGCGTGGTATTGATGAGCAGGAACGGCATTGCCTCAAACTTTCTTTAATGGCGGATACTCGTAATCTAGATTGGGATCAGGCAGAGCAAGATCAGCAAGAGGGATGTTTGGATGATTTAGTCTCACAAGCCCCGCAACGTGCAAAATATGCCGCATTACCTGAATTTATTTCCAGTGATAAGAGTCTTAAAAATACCATCAAAGATCTGAAAAACTGGTTATATCAAGCGCATAAACTAGAACTCTATCGCACTATCAAAAACCCAAAAATGGAATCAGCCCCCTATGAAACATTAGTTGATTTTAAAGTGCGCTTAAATGATCTATTAGCGGATAAAAAAGAAGTTGAAATTGAAAAATTACAACAACGTTATGGTAGCAAAGAAAGAGTTTTACTTGATCGTTTATCACGGGCAGAAGAACGGGTTGAAAAAGAACAAGCAGATGCATCTGGCTCGATGATCACGACAGGCATTGCCGTATTGGGCGCTTTATTTGGACGCAGCTCCAGTGCCAGTGTGGATCGCATTTTGAGTCGTGGTAGTCGTGTATTAAAAGAACGGGGCGATATAAGTCGCGCTGAAGAGCGGGTTGAAAAAGTTAAAGATGATATTGAACAACTAATGGATGAGCTTGAAGATAAAATTGATGCACTAACGGATAATTTTGATATTGATAATATTGCGATTGAAACGTTTGCTATTAAGCTGCGACGAACAGATATTGAGGTGGATGAAATTGCTATTGTCTGGCAATCATCATAAATCTCTACTTGTTTAACGGATTTTGTTGATATGTGTTGATGCTTCAAAGGGTGTTGCTAATACAGTCTATCGTATTTCACCACTATAATTTATGGGTATAGATTCTCCATTGTAAGTAAAATGGAAGTGATGCTTTAGCATTTGCAAGACCTCCGATGCGGTTAGGTGAGCTGGTTGAATATTAGAAAAATAGCCTCACTAATGGCATTGGAAGGGGAGCGGAGCATGAAGACTCACTTCCATGATATTATTTATGTGCTCATCTATTTAAAATCGATTAGATTTATTTATGCGGAATAAATAAATCTAATCTCTGTGGGTTGACAATTATCAGTTTTATCCATATATTAGCTTATTAACAAATGCTAATTTATATGAGATACAACTTATGTTCGGAATTCAAGAAACGGATGCAGCAGGCTTAAAAGAGATGCTGGATAAGGATACAGAAAATAAAATCCGCCTAATTGATGTGCGCTCTCAAGCAGAGTATGCCCGTGGTATTATTGAAGGCGGTGAGTTCCTTCCTTTGCACACACTACCCGCAAAATACCTCGATTTATCAGAGGAGGAAGAAATTGTTATCTACTGTGGCAGTGGCAATCGTTCTGCACAAGCCTGTATGTTCTTAGCACAAAATACCAACATAAAAGCAACCAATCTGCGTGGTGGATTGTTTAGCTGGTATCAGGCAGGGCTTGAGATTGTTGCCCCAAATACAGCCCCATCGTAAACAATTCATGGTAGAGATGTTGTCAGCAATATCTCTACAAAGAAATTCCACAAAGCAGAATAAACCGCGTATCCTTATCATCTATAAACCATCACAACCATAGATGAATCATATGAAAAAAATCATAGCCAGCTTATCCCTAGTTGCACTTAGCGCCTGTTCTTCACATCTAATTCCACCCCAATCAGTCACCTCTCCTGTTAAAAAAAATCACGATACCTCTCGCAGTATCAGTGTTATTGCACTTAAAGACACATCTACACTAACGTCTATTACGCCACAGTTAGCACAGTCCAAAGTGGTGTTAGTGGGTGAAAGCCACACAACTTATGGTGATCATTTAAACCAATTAGCGGTTATTAAAAACTTGCGCCCGCATTGGAAGCAAATGGCGATTGGCTTGGAGTTTGTACAGTATCCATATCAACAAGGTTTGGATGATTATATTGCAGGAAAGATTAACCAAGAGGAAATGTTACGACAAACTAAATGGTATGATCGTTGGCGCTATGATTACCGCCTTTATCGTCCTATTTTTGAATATGCCAAGCAGCAGAAAATTCCGTTACTCGCCTTAAATACGCCACGTGAGATTACTAAGCGCATTAGTAAAGTGGGCATCAAGGGGCTTAATAAAGCAGAGCGCGCACAGTTACCAAAACAAATAGATCAAAGCAATCAGCGTTACCGTAAGACATTAGAAGAGGTGTATAGCCAGCACGGTGGAAAAAGTAGTAGTAAAAAATTTGAACGCTTTTATCAGGCACAAATCGCTTGGGATGAAACCATGGCAAATCAGGCGGCTAAGTTTATTAACAAAAATCCTGCTTACCATATGGTTA
>JAGLBQ010000162.1 GCA_023146675.1 Cocleimonas sp.
TGAAGTGCGGTAAAACGCTCTTTAGCAGTGAGTGGGTTGAATTTAACTTTTTTAGCATCACCCAATACAGCTGCAGCAACCGCACGACATGTATCAACGTCGATTCCTGTCCATTTGCCATCTTTATCGGGAGAAGAAAAACCAGCTAAGCCTGTGGTTACGCCACATTTTAAAACACCTGCTTTTTTAACATCATCTAATGTACCAGCGCTTGCCGTTGTAGCAAAGACTGCTGTCATAGCAAGTCCTAAAATTATATTTTTTTTCATACATTCCATCCTCATTTATGGTTATAGCTCTTTAATATTTAAATTTTACAAATGATGAGCTATACCACTGCATAATACCTATAGAAAAGGTCATTGCACAAGGCTTAAGACAAGGATAATTTATGCAGAGATGAGTGGTATGGAAGTTATTAGGCTATTTTATAACTTAAAACAAGGTCTCATTTATTCTAGAACGAGTGTTCATAAAGAAGAATAAAATACAGATAAGATTTTGTTATATAAATAATTTATAGGCAGATTGAAATTATTTTTTATTAGTGCTTATCAAACTGTTTTATGAGTGCAGAGGTGTCAGATCTGCTATGACCATTCATTTGTAGTTTTTTATATTGTTCATCAACTTCTTTTGCAAGGGGTAATTCTATTTGTAAGCGTTCCGCTTCATCAAAGCAAATGGCTAAATCTTTTCGCATCCAATCAATAGCAAAACCAAAATCAAATTGATCATCCATCATCGTTTCAGTTCGGTTAACCATTTGCCATGAACCAGCCGCACCATGTTGCAAGGTATTAATCACCGTTTTTGCGTCAATTCCAGCTGCTTTAGCAAACGTCAGCGCTTCCGATAAGCCCTGCAAAATACCTGTGATACAAAGCTGATTAACCATCTTACAACGTTGCCCATAGCCGACAGCACCTATCAGAGAAATTGCCTGTGCATAGTTTTGCATTATAGGATGAGCCTGCTGATAAACATCTGCATCACCTCCTACCATAATAGTTAAACACCCTTTTTCAGCGCCAATCTGCCCTCCAGAGACGGGAGCATCCAAAAAACTTGCCTGATGTTGCTCTGCAATCTGTGCTAGCTCACATGCTAAATCAGCCGATGTAGTTGTATGATCAATAATAATGGCATTGGCTTTAATTGTAGAGAAAATACCGTAACTTTGCTTATCATCACCACAATAAATACTCCGAACATCCTTATCATTGCCCACACACGTTATAACAATATCTGCATTTTTGACGGTTGCCGCAGGTGTTATTGCACGCTGTCCTGCGTATTCTGTTAGCCATTTTTCAGACACACTTTTTGTACGATTATAAACGGTCATTGCAAAACCATTATTCGCAAGATGCCCCGCCATTGGGTAGCCCATAGCGCCCAAACCTAAAAATGCGATATTTAACGTCATAGTGTTTTTGCTCTGAATCTGTGGATTGTTTAAATTAGCACGGTAACTGTATTGGAAAAATATACAGATGGGATATTGCAGTAGAGTACAGAAAATTAAAAAACACGCTAGAATGCCACTAAAAATATTTTTTGTAATTGCTTTTTAATATAACGCATTGGCAATCGCTCTTGCTCTAGACGTTGATGACTGATTTTTAGTTGCTGATAAAGTTGCTGCTCTGTGTTTGTAAGATATTCAAGCTTATAATCACAACGCGAGTTGTCAGGCTCAGTGACGCATAAATCACTATACTGCTGCTGTGTCACTTCATCCATCATCAGTGAATGAACGTTAGGATAATAATGGCGCAGATTCGATAAAATAGAAAAGCCATGTGTATCAATATCTCCCCAATAATAAATCTCACAGGAAGATAACCATGTCACCTTTGCTAATTGATTAATGCCATAGCCAAGACCAAAAATAACAAGGCTATTTTCCATTTTAGGAAAGCTTAATCCATTGATTTTATTTTCAGTAATAAAAACACGCTGGCAAGGAATTTTCCACTGCGCTAGTTGAGACACTGGCAAGCTAATATCGCTTATATTGGGTACAGGATAAAGAAGCTTATCTAATAACCGCAAGCGAATTAAAGGCTGCTCAAACCTAAAACCATAACGACGTTCAAATCCATGTTGCTTAAGACTTATTACTTGATGATCTATGGTATTAGCGGGCAATAACTGATCCAGTAACTCCGCTAAAATCACCTTATTGATTTCTATAAATTTAGTATCGACACCACTAATTTCTAGCTCACGTAAATAACAGTTTGGGTAAGGATGGGCGATTAAATAATTACAAACAGAAAGTAGTTCAGACCAGATAGAGAAATACTTTATAAAACGACGCGGATTATCCGCTAACCAATCTTTTAACACAGGAAAGTTCAAGCCAGTTTGCTGTGCCATCGTTAATAAAGCATTAAACTGGCGCAATTTCCCTAAGTAACGCAGTAAATCCTCTTGGCTTGTAAAAACGATTTTTGTAGGTAATTGTTGCGTGCCTAATTGACGGTGATTTATGCTTTTATATTCAATTTCATAGCCGCCATTATTGGTTTTAGCATGGGACTTTAAATGACTAACCCATTGACGCACTGCACTGAAATCATCGACTTGTTGTTGGGCATTGGGCTTGCGGAAAGTAATAATCCACGGAAAAAGAGATTCTTGGTTGAGGGTAGATTTTAGGATTCTGCCGCTATTCCAGAGGTTTTTTGCTTTTTTTTGGATTTGGGCTGGGGTGATCATTTGGACTGATTGATCAGTTCAATATAATCATGATGTAAACGTTCTATATTAGCTATGTCGCCATCATTAGAATGAAGCTCACATTGATTGCATTTAGCTGTAGTGCAATGAAATACATCAAAGCTACGTTTATTAACAATTCCACGTCCACGATGCCTAGCATAACGAAATAAGTTCGATGCTAATTCAGATGTATTACGCTTTATATCCAGCTCAATAAAGCCATCCAGCATTTCTTTTAAATCCTCATAAGAGTCAGGATCATCAAAAGGAATACCGCGTAGCACCTCATAACGAATCAAAGGCGTGATACATAACTCAATATCATTATCTTCAACTAAAATAATAATTTTTTCTAAAGCTTCTTGGTGTTTTTCATTCCCTCTATCAGAGGCAGAAATAATTAAATTAGCATCTAGTAAAACTTTATTGGTCATTTAGCCGATGCCTCTCTTTGCTTATTTACAAAGTCTAATAAGTGTTGTTTAGCCTTTTTTTGACCATCTGATGAGATTCGTTGTAATTTTATTTCATTAATATCTAAACCAAAGGCATCATCTAACATATCAACAAAGGTTGAATTACTGGGGTGTTTTATAAGGGCAGAACGTACCACACCATCCTCTTCTCGTTGTAAGCGATAGGCTTCACCATTTTCTAATTGTGTCAATACAATAGGGGAATGTGTCGTGATATAAAATGTCGTATTAGGAAATAGCTCTTTCAACGTTGGGATGATTTTTGATTGCCATGAAAGATGCAAGTGGCTTTCTATTTCATCAATTAAAACAATACCTCTGACATGCTGGAGTTGTTGCTCATTGGTAAAATATCCATAGCCTGAAACAATGGACTGGATGATTTTTAGGATTGATGCATAGCCTGTACTTAGGTGGGATAGCTGTGTTTCTTCATTATTTATTTTAAGAAAAACGCGGTTATCTCCTCCTATTGCCATAAAATTGGGATCAATACTTTTATCTATTTGGTGACATAATTCTAGTACTGTGTGTATTTCTATTTCACGGTTATCCCGTTTTTTCTGAAAAGGGTTTGATGATTGGGCAATAGAAATAAACCATTGCTCAATATCTGTATTCATATTTAAGCTGGAGAAATCATCTTCCATTTCTAAAATTTGTAACTTTAAATACTCTTTAAGACGCTGTTTAAAATTACCTATGTTGGGAATTAGTTGTTTTTTTGTATTTTTAATAAAGCCACGATTTTGTGCGGAAATAAAAACTACAGGAAAAGTATGTTTTTTTATACTCCCTCCATAGACTTTAAGACCTAAAAAATTACTGCGTATCAGATTCTCTCTGTATACCTTTTTTTTAGGGTTAAGGCTGTCCCTTAAATTTGGTATTTTATATCTATCAACTATAATTTCGGGCAGAACCAGAGGCACTAAACTTCCCTCATTTAGCTTATCTATAAACTTACTTAAATCTGAAAATCTATTTTTTACTTCACGCCAAACATTATTGTTTGAATAAAAATAAAATTGAAACAAAGCCTCCAAAAACTTAGTCTTCCCCACTCCATTCTCACCAATAAATGCATGTACTCTTTTATCAGGCGTAAAATCAACCTCAATTGAGCCAACACCTTTAACTTCTTTAAACTCCAAATGTGAGAACTTCATAATTTCATCCACCAAAAAATAGACTATTTCGTTCCCATGCTCCAGCATGGGAATGCATTATAGACGCTCTAGCGTCGATGACACTAAACGGAACGCTGGAGCGTAGAAAAAATACTATTTCCATCTTAATACTCATAACCCATCTCACACCAATACGTCCAATCACCTAGAATCAGCAGCGTATCATCATCGACATTAGTTGCTTCAAGTTGTTCTAAAGGCACTGCAAACTCACGATCTTTCCATTTAATGTTAACCAGTATCCGATTTTCACAATCATCTCCTGATGCAATATCAATAACTTCTACTTCTTCTCCAATTTTTAAAGGAGACGTTCCTTGTTTTGCTATACATTTAGCTTGAAAAGGAAAGGCACAATTCTCAGCAATATAATAATACCATCCCGTTGAGCGTTCTTCTTTACCATACGCATCGACAACTACATCATAAATAATACGTTTTTCTATTTCTTCATTACGTTCAGTCATTATGACACTCCACTCACTTTTGATTTCTCTTCTCTATATTCTTCAATACTCAAATTACGCATCATTGAATATTTTCCCTCACGATTATGCACAAAATGCACGGCGTTAATATAATCCTCAATAACATGAATTTTTTGCAGTGGCGTAACAATTAATAACTGTAAATTCAACTTTCTAAATAACTCCAAGGCATACCGGGTCGATTCATCAGAGCCTTTACCAAAGGCTTCATCAATCACCACAAAGCGGAAGGAGCGTGCGCTATTATCGTTAGATTCCAAGCCAAATTGATAGGCTAAGGCGGAGGCGAGGATGGTATAGGCGAGTTTTTCTTTTTGCCCACCAGATTTTCCTGCCGAGTCGCTATAGAATTCTTTTTCTTCATTATTTTCACGCCAGCGTTCACTCGCTGAGAAGTTATACCAGTTGCGGACATCGGTGACTTTACGCATCCAACGACGGTCCTGTTCAACTTGTCCTTCGCGTCCTTTAAAGCGTTCCATAATGCTTTTGACCTGTAAAA
>JAGLBQ010000163.1 GCA_023146675.1 Cocleimonas sp.
GCTTTAAGAATATTGCCTGTAGAACGGTAGTTTTGTTCTAGTTTAATGGTAATTGTTTGGGCAAAATGCTGAGAGAAATTTTGAATATTTTCAATACGTGCACCCCGCCAGCCATAGATAGACTGATCATCATCACCCACTGCAAAAGGCGGACTAGACTCACCACATAACAAGCGAATCCACGCATACTGCAATGCATTGGTATCTTGAAACTCATCGACTAAAATATGCCGAAAACGTTGCTGATAATGTTGTAGTAAATTAGGATTATCGCGCAATAACTCCTGTGAGCGCAAAAGCATTTCTGCAAAATCAATCACCCCTGCGCGCTGGCAAGCGGCTTCATACGTTGCATAAATAGTACGTAACTGTTGGGTCGTTTTATCCCCCATATCCTCAATACTTTGCGGACGAATTCCCTCATCCTTGCAATTATTGATATACCAACGTGAATGCTTCGAGGGCCATTTTTTTTCATCCAATTGCAATGATTGTGTAACACGTTTCACCATACGCAATTGATCATCACTATCTAAAATCTGAAAGGCTTGGATTAAATTAGCCTCCTGCCAATGGCGACGCAACAAGCGATGTGCCAAACCATGAAACGTACCCACCCACATGCCGCCAACAGGTGCACCCATTAACTGCTCAATACGCGAACGCATTTCACTGGCCGCTTTATTGGTAAAGGTCACCGCAAGAATTGCAAAGGGAGATACCTTTTCCACCTGTACTAACCACGCAATGCGATGAACCAGCACACGGGTTTTTCCACTCCCAGCACCTGCTAATACAAGAACAGGTTGAGATTGAGCAGAAACGGCCTCACGCTGAGGTTTATTTAATTCATCTAATATATGTGATACATCCATAGCAACTGATTGTAGCCATGAAGTTTGCAAGTTACAAACTTCATGGCATTTAAGAAAACAGTGCCTATTTAACCCATCCAATTTCTTTCGCGGTTGTCTTGCCAATCAAACAATGACTTAATGATTCAGGAACAACGGCTATATCATCTGCATAAGGAATACGCCCGCCCATAATCTCACATGTATCCCTTTTTTCATTTCTACCCAACTCAGGATAAGCATAACCTTGGGGAAAAGAAGGCATCAATGTAACAGAATCATACTTATCGGTAGCTCCTAAGGTATGTAACATTTCATGCGCAATAATGACATTATTTCTTTCCATAAGCTGCTTATCAGCATAGTTTTTTATAAGTGCCATCCTACCTTTTTCTAACCCCACTGATATTTGTGATTCGGCGCTTTCTTCTGCGTAATACTCTACAAATAAACGAATGTCTTTAGCACCTGAGTAGGTGTTTTCATGCCATGCCCACCAACGCATTTTTAAACTCCAGAGCATGGTACTGACGATACCAGCATCAAGTGAAGGTAAAGCGGGAGGCTTATTAATTTGCGGGGCTATTTTAATATCAATAGGTTGATCAATTAAGAGACCAAAATGTGTTGACTGATTTTTAATAAAATGTTTGATCGAGGAGAAATCTTTTTTGCTCAGTGTGTTAATTATTTGCTGGCTTTGCTTGCTTGAGTCTCCGTTGATAGGATAGATCACCACATTGAGTGTATCAAGCCAAGAAGTAGAAGCATGTTTTGCAATAGCTTGATCTGCAACGACATAAATCAACAGCGATAATAAAAAAAGTATTCTATAATGTCTAAATGTAAGCTTAACCATAGCTGAATCCTTGTTTGAATTTTCATCAGCTAGACTTATAACAAACAGGTTTTAGATTTGAACAATGGTAAGGCTATTATTGGTATTTATTACATGAATGAATGGTTTTTTAGGTAGGAGCGACTCATCTACCACTACAATTATCTCCTGTGGTGCGCGCACTTGCTTTATTTTACGAGCCGTTTCTTATTCATTGTCCATCAAGCTCCCCACACTTCAACTGACAAACCGTCATACTGATACTGGTTTTGATGCCAAATTTTATCCTGCCAGCTCATGTTAACATCACGATTAAAAATAATCAGATGGACTTCTTCTGCTTGGCTCTGAGCAGCATATTCACCGACTTGAATCACCCCATCTGAAATGGTTTTGTCCAGATTGCTATAAAGTATTTTCAGTTCAATGATGTTGCCATCCACACCCTACCAGGCATCAAAAAGAAGTCCATAGCAACCCATTCTGATTTCTGTTTGATATTTATTCCTCTGCTAAATTCTTTTTAGCTATGTTAGCTCTGCGTAATAAATGCTGTGTAGCTTGCAATTCAGCCGCTGAAATATGTGCAGACTTCATCGCTTGAAGTGCTTGTGTAATGGTATGTTGATACGCTCCAATACGAATATTATGCTCTGCAACAGAACGATAAGCTGCGCCGATTAAACCAGCCTGTCGAGCAACGCGTTGCCGTACTTCAAAAAAGGTCAGGCTTGATTGCTCCGATAACACCACACGATTTATTAATCGCCACGCTTCTGGTGCTTTCCCTAAGCCTAAATAGGCATTCGCCAAAGGGATAATCAAGGCATTTTCTCCCGAGTATAAGCGTACTAGTGGTTTTAATAATTGCACTACCGCTTGATATTTTTTTTGTTGCAACAAGGCATTGGCAATTAATAATGCCTCTGATTTGTTAGCACTCTTCATCCCCATTATTTTTAATGCTGTACTGAGTTTTCCGTGGTTTAATAGCGCAGATGCTTTCGCATAACGGCGTACCTTCGCACTCATTTTTTGAGGTAAGTGTGCATATTTACCTGTCGCACGACTTAATACTCTTATTTTCTCACGCATGTATAGATAGGTTTGACGCTTATTTTTGTTATTAAACCGACCATATTTGGCGGCTGATGAGCGTGCATCACTCACCCGTCTAATGGTCAGGGGATGACTGCGCAAATACTCATTAGCAGCGCCTTTTGCACCAGAAAACTCAGCCTCAAGCTTTTTTAGAAAAACAGGCATCGCCGTAGGATTAAAACCAGCGCTCGCTAGAACTCGCAAGCCAACCCGATCTGCCTCTGATTCTGCGGCACGACTGAACACCAAATCATTATGTGCCTGCATTGCAACCGCACCTGTAATAATGGCTTGACCCGCCTCTGGATTTTTACTACTGGCTAAAATCCCCGCCAAAATAGCCACGCCTGTTCCGAGCATATTACGCTTGGAACTTTCGACCATTCGTGCAATATGGCGTTGCGAAACATGCGCTATTTCATGCGCCAACACCGCAGCGAGTTCATCTTCAGATTCTGTTTGCAGGATCAACCCTGTATTGATCACAATCACACCGCCCAAAGTAGCAAAGGCATTCACACGACTATCTTTTATCACTAAAAAATAAAATGGATTATTAGAACCCGATGCATGAGCAGATAAACGATTACCTAATGAGCGTATCCATGCTGAAATTTCAGGATCTTCAATAACAGGCGCGCTAGCACGAATCTTACGCAATACACTTAAACCAATCGTGCGCTCTTTGGCATAACTGATCGAACCAATAGAAGCATCACCAATATCAGGCAGATTATAATCAGGTAAACTCAAGTCTAGTTCCGCCTGTACAGGGAATATGATCAGCAAAGTAAGAAAGAGCGAAGATAAAAAAGGGAATGTGATTTTATTCATGATAGGAATAGGTTTAATACAAAAACCAGTCCTTGCCAAATTAAATAATGCTCATACTTACCTAAAACTAAGATGGTTTTTTGTTATCACACCCAAATTCAGGCTACACTCAGCCACTTACTTAAAAATATCGCAAGGAATATATTTTGACAAAAAAAATCACCATTATAGGCGCGGGGTTTGCCGCATTAACTGCTATAAAAACAGTACGCAAGCGCTCAAAGGACGTTGAAATTACCCTAATCGCACCAAAAGCAGAGTTTATTTATATGCCTAGCCTGATTTGGATTCCATCAGGCAGACGCTCCGCTGATGATCTGCGCATTGATTTAACCTCCTTTTTTGCCAAAAATAATATCAATTTCCATGCGGGTACGGTTGAAGCAATAAAAGATACAGGACGTACCGTTGTTACCGAAAAGGGTGATGTCAGTAATGATGCTCTACTTGTGGCAAGTGGTGGGTGCTTTATTAAAAAACTTCCTGGTATTGAGCATGCGATTACTATTTGTGAAGGCATTGCCGCAGCAGAAAAAATGCGCGATAAAATCAAGGCGTTGGAAGGAGGCACGATTACCTTAGGGTTTGGTGGCAACCCCAAAGAACCCTC
>JAGLBQ010000164.1 GCA_023146675.1 Cocleimonas sp.
CGAAATGAAAAAGCGCGATATTGACCTTCATATCGGGCATAAAATGAAAGGTTTTGAGGCGAATAAAGTGATGACGGAAGGCGGTGATATTGAGTCCGACTTAATCATCTTTATGCCCGGCATGACGGGTCCTTCCTTTGCGCCAAAATCAGAACTCCCTCTCAGCGCAGGTGGGTTAATTGAAGTCAATAAATACTGTCAAGTTGAAACGCTGCAACATGTCTATGTAGCGGGCGACTCAGGTAGTTTTCCAGGCCCTGCATGGCAACCTAAACAAGCACATATGGCAGATTTACAAGCAGTTGCAGCAGCGAATAACTTACTCGATGAATTTGATGGCAAACCAGCGACGCATACCTTTAAATATGAATTAATGTGTATTATTGATTCATTGACGAAAGGTTCTATCGTGTTTAGAAATGAAAAACGTACTGTTATGCTACCTGCTTTACGCATATTTCATCTTGCAAAACGATTTTTTGAATGGTGGTATTTGCGCGCATATCGTTAATAATCTTTCTCTTCAAGTTCCAGAAATAACTCTGGATTGTATGACTAGGGATGATTCAATTACACACCATAGGTGCTGTTTTTGGATTATATCTATCATTAAGTATCCTTCGCTAAGCAAAAAAATTATTTACACTTTTGTAGCCCGTATGAAGTTTACGTAATACGGGATAACGTGCTTCTACAACTTACCGTATTACGCTTAGGCTACAGAACTGGCATATGAAGGATGCCTATCATTGCTACTATTTTAAAATCATGCGTCAGGAAACAGCAGAAAAAAAATCGCCCTTACGCAGTGGCTATACCACAGGCGCATGCGCAACTGTTACCAGCTTAGCCGCCGCACGTTTACTCTTTAATCTCCCCTCAACACCGCACTGTTCAATTACTCTTCCTAAAGGGAAAACGGTTGAGTTTAAGCTACAACGTTGTGAACTGACTCAATCAGGCGCTATTGCCACGACGATTAAAGATGCAGGTGATGACCCTGATGTAACGCATCACGCGTTAATTCGCTCACATATTGAACTCATCACCGAGCAAGAGGTTCTGTTTTATGCAGGAGAAGGGGTTGGACTGGTCACTCGAAAAGGCTTATCCATCGCACCTAATCAACCTGCAATTAACCCTATACCGCGTTTAATGATACAACACCACCTGCAACAGCTCGCTAAGGAACAAAATTATACAGGTGGGTTTGCCGTCACACTGAGTATTAAAAATGGTGAGACACTGGCATTAAAAACAATGAATCCCCGCTTAGGGATTGTTGGTGGCTTGTCTATTTTAGGTACAACAGGAATTGTGCGACCCTTCTCCTGCTCTGCCTATATCGCCTCTATTCATCAGGGGATTGATGTTGCGCGAGCAAATCATATTGCACATATTGCCGCCTGTACAGGCTCAGCAAGCGAGGCGATGATTCGCGCTCAATATCAGCTTTCTGACATGGCATTAATAGAAATGGGGGATTTTGTAGGGGCGGTGCTTAAACATTTAAAAAAAGCCCCTATTCAGAAAATATCCATTGTGGGTGGATTTGGAAAAATTAGTAAATTAGCCGCAGGACATCTTGATTTGCATAGTCGAAAATCCTCCATTGATTTAGCTTTTCTAGCAACAGTAGCCTGCACGTTAGGTGCCAATAAAAAGCTAGAAACACAGATTTTGCAAAGCAATACCAGCATTGAAGCACTGCAATACTGTCAGCAGCAAGCAATTGATTTAGCAGAGGCTATTTGTGATTTAGCATTGCAAAAGGTGACTTCAATAACACCAAAATACTGCCTCTGTGAAGTCTGGGCAATCAATCGTGCAGGTGAAGCGGTTGGTCGTGCAGGTTCCATCACATGAAATTACTGATACTCGGTGGAACATCGGATGCCATCACACTATGCAAACGGGCTTTGCAACAACATGACGTTATTTACAGCATAAAAGGGCACGTACGTCAGCCACAACTTAACGCTGAAATACATTCAGGAGGCTTTGGCGGAGTACAAGGCATGATCGCGTTTTTAAAACAACGACAGATTGACTGTATTCTGGATGCAACCCACCCCTATGCCGTTAATATCAGCAATCATGCCAAATTAGCTGCTAACTATTGTTCACTCCCCTGTCTGCACTATATTCGCCCCGCATGGCAACAGCAGGAAGAAGATCGCTGGTTTTTTTTTAATGATATGGCACAGTTAACATCACTTCTAGAAAAAAATGAGACCTGTACCGCGCAATTATTATTCACTATCGGTCAATTAGCACCTAAATTTATTGCCAAGAAAAACCCACAACAGCATTATATTATACGCTCTGCTATAGCCCCACCGATTAGCCAAACAAAGACCATCACTGGGATAGAAAGTATCGGACCTTTCACGCTTGAGGATGAGCAACAACTCTTTGAATTTTATAATATAGATGCATTAATTAGTAAAAATAGCGGAGGGAAAAGTGTCGCCGCAAAAATACAGATAGCACGAGAACACGGTTTACCGGTGTATATCCTAAAAAGACCAGAGTTTCAGTCTGAATATCCTATTTTGCATTCCATTACAGAGATGTTATTAGATTGATACTCTAGAAAAATAACCCAAATTATGTAAGAAAAAAATTTATGGTCTGTCAGGATAATCCCGCTTCCCAAAGGCAATCAAAAAGGCGTTCCATAAATAAGCCAGTACCCGTCTAATATCTTCCAGAATTAAATAAAAGGAGGGGATGAGAAATAGTGTCAATAAGGTTGCGAATAAAATCCCAAACCCTAGTGATACTGCCATTGGAATCAAAAACTGTGCTTGGGTACTTTTATCAAAAATGAGTGGGGTTAGTCCTGCAAAGGTTGTAATTGAGGTTAGCAAAATAGGACGAAAACGTGCACCTCCTGCAAAACGTATCGCTTCAATTAATGGCATGCCTTCTCTAATACGTTTATTGGTATAGTCCACCAGTACCAGCGAGTCATTCACAACAACCCCCATCAGCGCCAGAATACCCATCATGCT
>JAGLBQ010000165.1 GCA_023146675.1 Cocleimonas sp.
GTGAATTACACACCCACCATCTTGTTTATGGATGCGTCAAATAAAGTGGTTGTGCGTTTAAATGGATATCGTTCGCCGCGTGAATTTAAGCAAGTGTTAAATTTTGTTAAAGACAAAGCCTATAAAACAATGGATTTGGCAAGTTATCGTCAAAAACATCTGACCGATTCAGTCTATACGCTTAAAGATGATTCGCGTTACTTACTCGCAAAACAGGCTGCTAATCTACAAAAACTGGCAAAGCAGGATAAGCCTTTAATGCTTTTATTTGAGGATAAAAGTTGCGATGAATGTGAGCGTTTTCATAAGGAAGTACTGGATGTAGATGAAACCACGCAAATACTCAAAAAGTATAACCTAGTGCGTTTAGATGCGCTATCTGATGCAGAAATCATCGATATAGAAGGGAATAAAACCACCGCTAAAAAATGGTTGGCAAAGCGTAATATTAGCTATCGTCCTGCTGTTTTTCTCTACTCAGAAGGTAAGGAAATTGAAAAAGTAACAGGTTTGCTTAAATCATATCACTTTCAGCAATTACTAAATTTTGTAGCTGAAAAAAAATATACAAAATTTGATTCATGGATAGGCTATCTTGGTGAGCAATCCGATAAGATATTGAAATCAGGTAAGGATATTGATATTTGGAAGTAGTTTGAGATGGGCTGCCATCATTATGACGGCAGCGATCATTTCTATAGTGATAATCTTTACAGCGTATCCATAAGATCAATCATAAATTCAGTATCTTCCTGTGTTTGGGCTTCCCAGCCATTTAAACCCATTGAGTTCAGCACATTCATACCTTTTTCATCATTTTGCATATTAACTAATAAAGACTGTAGTTGCTGATGATGTTGCTGTAATTCAGGTCCTGCCAATAAAATATGACGTATAACAAATATTTCGCTAGTAATTAAGATTTTTAGTTCATCTCGAATCAAGCGCGATAAGTCATGATAAGCATCTTTTAAAAAGAAGCCAATATCTGCATTTTGTTGTAATAGTTTTTTTGCTACCAGTACATAGCCATCTACTTCCTCAATATGGGTATTATCCTTATCAAGATCGGCAGGTTCTAACATCATCATTCCCATGAGATGTACATCGGGATCATCCGTTGTAACAATTTTCAAATCAGGCTGTAAGTCTTCAATGGATTGAATTTGAGATGCACCATTGCAAGCAATAATTGCCTCATCTGCTTTTCCTAGTGGTGCTACGAGTGCTTTAAAGCCTTTCTCACGAACTAACATCGCTGCGTCATAGGGATTGGCATAAATAAGATCAATTTTATTATCAGCTATTGCTTCACGTTGCTTATTAAAACTATTATATAGCTCAACATGAAAAGCCAGTTCACTTTGCCTTTGTAGCCATGTATTAAAAATATACCAGCCTGCAATATGTTGAGGGGTAAAGTCGGGGCTAACGGTTAAGACGTAAGGCATTGTTGCTCTCCTTCTTCTGTTAGCATTTTTGCATAAAGGGGTATGCATTGATTAATTTTATTTCTAGATGGTTTGCGTCGAACGGACGTGTAGCCAACAATTTCACCATTGCGTATATTAGGAATAACAATGGCATGAACCCAGTAATATAGGCCATCTTTGCGTAAGTTTTTCACATAGCCATCCCATTTT
>JAGLBQ010000166.1 GCA_023146675.1 Cocleimonas sp.
TGACGAAGGATATAATGATTTTTACCCATCAATTCTTCTTCTGAGTAACCTGACATATCAACAAATGATTGATTGAAATGTGTCATGATTCCCACCGTGTTTGTACGTGAGACAATCAACCGCCCATCAGGGAAGGGGACTTCTTGATCAACAATATCAACCGTTCTTTCAGTGCCGTCATAATAATATAGCTTCATATTAAACGCTCTTTTTTGAATTATTTTTAAGAAGCATCAAGTAACTTCTTTAGTTGCTATAAAAATAGCATTACGGAGAGCATAGTTCAAAAAGTGCAGATATATGGCATAAATTAGCCGTTTAGAGGATTGTATTTAAACAATTATCCTCGGCTCCGCCTCAAGCTCAATACCAAACTTATCATTGACAGTGTTAATAATATCGTTGGCTATCCCCCATATTTCTTTGCCAGTCGCACCCCCATGATTAACCAGTACTAGCGCGTGTTTTTTATAGACTCCCGCATTGCCCTGTCGTTTTCCTTTCCATCCACATTTATCAATTAACCATGCCGCAGAGATTTTTATGGAGTCATCTGTTTGGGGGTATCCTGGTAGATTAGGATGCAATTCTTTCAATGTTTGCCATTTTTCTTTGTTTAATAACGGGTTTTTAAAAAAGCTCCCCGCATTGCCAATAACAAAGGGATCAGGTAATTTGCTTTGACGTAATGCAATAATGCTATTGCTGATGGTTTTAGCGCTTATTGTTTTTCCTTCAAGGCTATTTTTAACCCCCTCATAATTAATGTTCCAGTGCGGTTTTTTAGGTGATTTAATGGTAATAGATTGAATCAAGTACTTGCCAAAGGCGCTCGATTTAAAAAAACTATCACGATAACTAAAGAAACACTCTTTTTGAGTAAAGGTTTTACTTTTCCCAGTTGTTAACTCAATTGCTTTAAGCTCATGTAAGAGATCTGCCAGTTCAACACCATAAGCGCCAATATTTTGCATAGGGGCTGCGCCAACAGTGCCAGGAATCAGGGATAGATTTTCTAACCCCGCATAGTTATTTTCAACAGTCCAGCGCACAAATTGATGCCAGTTTTCGCCTGCATTGACCTTTATATAGGTGAAATCACTATCTTCACCAACGATCGTAATACCTTTAGTATTAATGAGGGCGGTCATACCCTGATAATCATTGATAAATAAAATATTGCTACCGCCACCGAGCAATAATAAAGGAAGATCAGAGTGTTGTTGCCATTCTAAGAGTGAATCAATGTGATCCTCAGACTCTATCTGGCAGAAGTAGCGGGACTTTGCCTCTATAGCAAAACTGTTGTGTTTTTTTAGCGAATGGTTCTTTTGTATATTCATGAGTGTGTTTATTACGTTATTTTGCAATGAGGCGGTATTTTTATAGTAAAGTCGATGATAACCGCAGGAAGAATCTTATTCTGAGTTTATACCGTAAAAAACGTGCCTCTATTACTAATAATTAATACAATTAACTTAGCTAATCACCTATAGTTTTGCCCCTATTCAAAGGGGTTTTATAGGAACAGGAATGACGCAAAAACAAAGTTTTGAAAAGCTTCAACAGTATATTGAAGG
>JAGLBQ010000167.1 GCA_023146675.1 Cocleimonas sp.
TCGGCCATTTCTAGTGATACTTCATCCAAGGTTTCAGCGGATAAGTTCTTGCTTTGTTTGTCGGTTAGCCATTGAAAATGTTCCACTAGTTCTGCGCATTCTACAATTAATGCCATCGAAAAATTCTTGGGTGAGTGAAATTGATCCCAGTCACGCTCTTTAGCGAACTCTCGTAATTCCTGTTTTATTGTGTCTAAATCTTTTGCCATCTTATGACTCCTCTAACGTTTGTCGTAGTTAGCAAAATTATACCTCTTATCTCTGATTGATACGGCACTGGTATTGCTTTTGTTAAGGTCATTATTCACCCCTAAGAACTAAACAATCATGAGCTTAGCCTTAGTATACAGTCGTACCAATGATGGAATTCATGCACCCGAAGTCATCGTGGAAGTTGATTTAAGTGCGGGTCTGCCTGGTTTATCCATTGTTGGCTTACCAGAAACAGCGGTTAAAGAAAGCAAAGATCGTGTGCGTGCCGCTATTATCAACTCACGCTTTGAGTTTCCTAATAATCGGATTACCATTAATCTTGCGCCTGCGGATATTCCTAAAGACGGAGGGCGTTTTGATTTACCCATTGCGCTGGGTATTCTAGCGGCATCAGGGCAGATTCCTGAGCAGTCTTTGGCAGGGTATGAATTTATCGGCGAGCTATCGTTAGGGGGGCAATTACGCAAAGTTAAAGGGGTTTTGCCCACTGCCTTTGCAGCGGATAAAAAACAACGCGCTCTGTTTGTTCCCGAAGAAAATGCCAATGAAGCCAGTCTAATTTCATCTCTATCAGTCTACACGGCGAATCATTTATTAAAAATAACGGAACATCTCAATGATACGCAGCGATTATCTCCCTATGAGCGTGAAGATGTTGATAATAGCAAGCAATTTAGTGTTGATTTAAATGAAGTGAAAGGGCAGTTTCAAGCCAAACGAGCATTAGAAATTGCTGCGGCGGGTTCTCATAATCTATTAATGATTGGACCGCCAGGCACGGGAAAGACTATGTTGGCAACACGCTTGGCAACCATATTGCCGCCAATGACAGATGAAGAGGCATTAGAATCTGCAACCATCGCATCTATTAGTAATCAGGGCTTTAGCTATCGGCAATGGGGACAGCGTCCTGTGCGTGAACCGCATCATACATCTTCTGGTGTAGCGTTAGTGGGGGGTGGATCACAAGTGCGCCCTGGTGAGATTTCATTGGCGCATAATGGTATTTTATTTTTAGATGAATTAACGGAGTTTGACCGCAAAGTATTGGAGGTGTTGCGAGAGCCGTTGGAAACAGGAAAAATTACTATTTCACGCGCAGCAAGACAGGCAACCTACCCTGCAAAGTTTCAATTAATCGCTGCGATGAATCCCTGTCCACAAGGATATGATTGTGACTTAAAAGATAACTGCCAATGTTCTTTAGAACAACAGCGGCGCTATCGTTCCAAACTTTCAGCTCCTTTTTTAGACCGTATTGATTTACAAATAGAAGTTCCACGCTTATCCCGTGAAGATTTACAGCGTCCCGCAGAGTGTGAAAGCAGTGAGGAGGTGAAACAGCGCGTTGTCGCTGCGCGTGATAGGCAACAAAATCGGCAAGGTATGGCGAATCGCTTTTTAGGCAATAAGGCGAT
The DNA here is from genome assembly GCA_023146675.1 of Cocleimonas sp. Classification (GTDB taxonomy): domain Bacteria; phylum Pseudomonadota; class Gammaproteobacteria; order Thiotrichales; family Thiotrichaceae; genus JAGLBW01. The sequence continues at coordinate 1,632 of JAGLBQ010000167.1, forward strand.
AGAGCAATACTGTAAATTATCACCACAGGATGAGGCGTTAATCGCGCAAGTATTAGAAAAATTTAAACTATCCGCTCGTGCTTATCACCGTATTTTAAAAGTTGCACGTACTATCGCTGATCTGGCAGGTTGTGAGGATATTCAAACCATGCATCTTAGCGAAGCGGTTAGTTATCGCTCTATGGATCGGCTGATTGCGGCGCAGGCACCTGCTAGTCAATAGTATGACGAAATAACGGCTGCTCCCTTTATATCTGCGAGAGATATATTTTTTTGTACCGCTTTAAGTTGATAGCTGAAATAACTACTCAGGTATCATTGCGGTACCATAAGCTAATACTTCTACAGAGCCGACGGATTTGCCTCTGCCTTTATAAATAGAGACCGTTTCATATTTAATATTGAGTATCAATGTTGCATTTTGTTCTGCGGCACTTTCTTTCATGCGTAATAATGCTTCCCTTCTGGCACGATCTAGTAGTGTTTCATAAGAGGTTACGCGTCCGCCAAAGAAATTATGTAATGCGGCAAGGAAGCGTTTAAAATAATCAACAGAAATAGTCACACTCCCTAAAACAAGTTGTTGCTGAAAATCACCCACAGAAGGCGGTGTTTTAATCGCAATAGCGGGTAGCTTATTGAGTTTTTTTTCACGTTCTATAATTGATATATAGTGTTTTTTTTCAAGATAAGTGCCAATAAAATAAGTGACTATCAGTAAAACCAAAATAAAGATGAGTTGATACATAATTTATTCCAAAATGACGGCAGTACCATAAACATAAATCTCTGCTGCACCTTGGGCAATGCTAGAGGTGGAGAAGCGCACATTGATAATAGCATTTGCGCCAAGTGCCTCCGCTTGTTTTTCTAAGCGTTGCATTGCTTCTTCGCGTGATTCTTGTAATAGCTCGGTATAGCCGACCAGCTCACCACCAAACAGGTTTTTTACGCTTGCCATAATATCGCGTCCAACGTGCTTGGCACGTACTGAACTGCCCTGAACCAAACCAAGATGTTTAATGATGGTTTTATTTGGCAGAATTTCTAAGTTGCTGATTAGCATAATATCTAAACTCTTCTATCTGATAATTTAATAACTATTGTCAATAGCTACTCGTCTATTTTGAACCTTTTTAAGGATACTAGGAATATGTTTTTTCAAGCTCCGATTCATTGAGGTGATCGCGTAATCATTCTTTTTCAAGCCTAGCTTTCTGCCTAATAATGCCGACTCTAATGCAAATAATAACTGATCAAAATAATGTCTATTCTGTATTTCTGCTTCCTTCCAATAATCAATCACTCTAATGAGTGGTCCTTCCAAATCTCTGTTCTCTTCTAGATGCTCTCTATTTTTCTCTTGGCGCTGCTCTGTAATGGCTATTTCATCCACTAGTTTTTCCATTCCCTGATGAACATTTGAATTTATTGTTTTTGAATAGGCAAGAAGCGTCCCGATGAGTTTGGGTTTAAATTTAGGCGTATTACGTGATCCTTTTTCTGTTTGTTGTTTTTTTCTGCCAAGTTTCTTTTGACTGCTAGCAAGATCATCACGAACCATTTCATGAACGTTGATAATGAGTTTTCTGAAGGTTTTTAGATCACGATTAACACGCTTATCGAGCTTAACGGCAGTTCGGGAGAACTTAATATCAACCGTTTTTTGGTTCATCGTGTCATGTGCAATCCATGCGCGTCTAATGTCTTTTTTGACAGATTTTTGTTTTTTTCTCAACTCATACGCCCCATCACTCCATGTTTTTTTAGCACGAATTAATAGGCTGGAGTGGCGCGGATGCTCATCAATTAAGTCATCAATATCTGCTAATACAACCTTCATATCGCTGATTTCAGCATCCACGGCATCCAAAGAATGTACTAATGGTTTATAAACTTTAAGTGTGAAATTATGGATTTTTTCTTTATTATCAGAACTAAAAATACTGCGACCAAGGTTCCAATCTGTCCATTGCGTCTCTGTATCATCACTTGCAACATCACTTCCAATATTATCAACACTTTCAGATATATGCCAAAGAGCAAAAAGAAGAAGTCCTAATAAAGCGATCGCAATTAGAAAAAGTTGTTCGCTCGACATGTTAGGATTTTTATTACGCATTCTTTTTACAAATAGATACCAACCTATGAGTAAAGCAATTGCAAAAATAATAAAAATGCCAGTTAAAATAGTAGCAAGCATTAATGAGCCTGTGATTTTTATGGTTAGTTAGAAACTCAACTCTCAGTCCTTGAGGCTGATTATAACTATATACAATACAAAAAAAGGGCTGAATTATCAGCCCTTTTTTAGCATTATTTTAAGTGATACCTTAATAATCGAACATTGGATTATGATCATGCTGATTTTGATGACGATTATTATAATGTTTATTGCGATAATCGTTACGATTCATTCCTGGAGGATAAGGCGCATAACTCTCTTTTGGCCAGAAACGATTCTGAGGCTCTCTTGGACGATCATAGCATTGAATCACCCCACGTTTACATAATGTACTGCGCCACTCGTATTTATAGAAATGCTTTACTGTTGCTTGATGTCGTGCTTTGAAAGCTACTTTGACTGTGGGTGAATATTCCTCTCGACCAAAGCCTGTTCCTGCTTCATCTGCTTGAGCTGCTTGAGCTGACGGTGCAGGTCTTGCTCTTTTGCTATTAAATGAATTTGATTGATTCTCACGATACATGACACGTGGCTTTTCATCATAGACGGCTAGTGCAATGACACCCATTGCTGATTTATCCTGCCATGCTGTTGCATAGGAGTTAGCCGTAGAGGTAAAAAAGAAACGATTCACACGGTTTTTAGCGGTACGCCATCCTTTGTAAGTTGCCGTTTCATAAGGATTAAGAATATACATTTTTTCATGTTTCCCTAACCACGACTTTTTGCCTGTCAAAATATTGCGTCCATCAACCGCAATAATGACGCCAACACGACGATTAGACATATTACGTAAACGCAAACTATAACGTTTCCCTCGTTTAGCTTGTACATAAGCACGCTTTACGTTATGCGCTTTATTGCCTGTGGTAATTTGTCGAAATACCCTACCTCTATCATCAATAATATCCACACGAATGGGGGAGTAATTAGGATTAATCCGCGTTGCTTCGGCTGTTGTCACCACCATTAGAGACGTCGCTATTAAGAAAATAATCTGAAAGAATGTTAGGTTGATGATCTTTTTTGTTGTTTTAGAAACCATATTGGAAACTCCTTACTGTTGTGAATACTCGCATTGTAAAGGGCTGACACTTTCACCCCTTATATACTAAGGACACAGTATTGAGGCTTTTGTTCCAATTTTGCACTCGGTGATAAAATAATTTTACTACTAACATAGTTAAAATCTTTTAAATACTATCACTTTGAATACAGATTCATTGCTTACTAACTGATACAATATTGTAAAATTGACAATTTTAAGATAGAAATACTGGAGTTTTCAGCATTTTTCATTTTCAGTTGACACTTTACTCATTGAAATCGGCGGCTTTATCCCCGAGTTAGATGAGGGTAGGCGAGGCTAAAGCCATTGATTCCATAAAGTGTAAACTATTTTTTAAATAGATGAAGAATACTGAGTTTTCACTCCTTTTGTTAATATTTCAGCTTAAATTGATAGTCACAAAATTCTAATGAAAAATATATAGGGGCTTGACGTATTAATGGAAAATGCACTCTCAATAATTGTAGTTCTAGGTGGACTATTATTTATTTATAGCTTTATAAAATATGCACTAACAGGATTTCGCTATCATCCAATAACAGGTCTACTTGCTCTAATACCTGTAGTGAATATTATTACATTGCCTACGTTGATGGATGGCAAAATCATTCGCTTGATTCTTTTTGGGCTTCTTGGTCTATTGTTCGCTATTGCAGCTTGGTTTTTAGGTGCTGAAAAATCTATATATCAGCATGTATCCGCATTACGCGGTCAGTCTGTTCCAGTTTCCAGTACAAGAATAGCTACTGGCAGTGAGCAAAACATAATGGGGTCTGGCGCTAATGTACTGACTCCATCTGCTCAATCAACAGATCTAATTAAAAATAACGGCTCAACAGAAACAATTGTTACGGGATCTAATATGCAAATAGTTCCCAAGTCTGTTCATCTAGTTAACCTACCCAAGAAAGCGCTCTACAATATGCTGTTTATTGATGCGCCAGTGAAACAGTTAAGCACCCTACAAGGACGCACAGTGCGCATAGTGACTAATGAAGATTCCGTGGTAGAAGGACGCTTGCAAAAAACATCAAGCTCAAGTGTCTTTATCAGCAAAACAGGCGATGGAAATACTGCCTATGAAATGTTAATTAGTAATATTAAAAAGATACAAGTCTTAATCAAACGCAGTCAATAAATCTATGCCTGAAACCTCTGTACCATCGACGATGTCTTGCTTTGTCTATCGTAGCAAGCGAAATAATGAAATGTATTTGTATCTGCCTGAAAGAGAACAGTTTGAAAAAGTGCCCGAGTCATTATTAAAACTCGTTGGTGACGTTGAGTTTTCTTTTGAGTTTATATTAAACACTGAGCGCAAACTATTACGCTATGAATCAACAGAAGTCATGCGTAATTTACAGGATAATGGCTTTTTCCTGCAAATGCCGCCTAATCGTTATCGCTCGGATAGTGACGGTGAATTAGGGGCTAATCTTCAAGGGTTTTAGACTGAGTAAAGAGAAACAGATTATCGCTGTTCTTTTTATTTATTATCTTTTGGATTAATTATCCACACTTCACGTTGCTCTGGTTCAGCGATATATTTCCCTTTACTCTTCGGAAAATCCATAACAGTTTGATATAAACCCTGTACAACCATTGCCATAGCTCCATAGTTTAGCTTGTTAGCGGTGTCATTGAGCGTATTATAGTGTTTGTATCTATAACTTGTTGTATCGCTAATATGTAGCGCAGGATAACCGTGCTTCCAGTAATTAATATGATCAGAATTTGCAATATTGGGAAATATCTCTGGCGCGGTGACAGAATGTACGGCTAGGTTACTGGCTTTTTTAAAACTCTTTTTAATTTGGCGTAGATGCATAAAATCTTGCAGATGGCTGGTGATATTTATAAAGTTACCTCTTGTGGGATAAACAAGCTTCATAAAAGAAAAAGGGTATTTCTGTGAGTTAGATTCGCTGGTGAAATAACCAACACTATCCACTGAAATCATTAATTTTACGTCTCTATTTTTTTTCTTTAGCATTTTTGCATGCTTAAAGCTGCCCATGTCTTTTGTTCCTAAGACAGAGCCTTCTGATAGTGCATAGGCGACTAATTCAACGCGTATTGGTAACTCTTTTTCAACAATTGATAATGCACGTGCTAATTCAATTAACGTGGCGACACCGCTGGCATTATTATCTGCGCCAGGAAAGGAATTGCGTGTATCATAATGCGCCCCAATAACCACTGTTTCTGCGGTTGCAGGCCCTAAGCTAAAGATGATATTACTATAGCGTCCACCACCCATTGTCCAGAAGGGTTGATACTTAGGTTTTCTTCCTGAGGTCTGACCTGCTTTTGTTAACTGTCGGTAGATATAATGTGCTGCGGGACGAATGCCTTCGAAATCTGGGGTGCGTGGTGCATAGGTTTGTGATAACTCTTCAACATGCTTTTGTAATATTGCACTGTCTATTTCAGGAACACTGCTTTGACCAAAAAAAGAAAATACGGGTTGTGTAATGCCAAACCAAACCAGTAGCCCTGCAACTAAAAAAGCGATGAGAAAATCAAAGGTTGTATTTATTATTTCTGAGGTCATTAGTGTGGGTATATCCTTCTTTAGGAGTGAAATTTACTCCTTATAAATGCGAGAATCCATTCTCACATAATCTGCTATATTTCTATCATGATACCATTATTGCTGGTTTTTATATCCCGATAATTGGGGGCTTCTAGCCATTCTCGTACTTGACTAGCAGGCATTAAAAGCATCAGCCGTGATAGATTGATTTATGTTCCTTTCTGAATAATTGTATTTTATTGAGCCTCTTTTTCAAATTGTTGCGCTTTATAGGTTATAAGGAGAAACACTACTAAAACATTTCTTCTTATTCATTATTTATACTTATAAAACAAAGGAATGTAAAAATGAAAACATTAACTACATTAGTTGCGGGAACACTTTTAGCATTGGCAGCACAAACTAGCGTGGCTGCTCCAAGTAATAATATAGTACATTTTAAAGCACCCGCCATGGGTGGAAATGGTTGCCCTAGTGGCACGACGAGTCATGTGATTACTCCTGATGGAACCACGCTCAGTATTTTATTTGATAGCTATGCGGCTGAGCCAGGCAATAAATCTTGTAACATCGCTATTCCTGTCCACGTGCCGAATGGATTTCAGGTATCAACACTAAAAGCTGACTTTCGTGGCTTTGTTGAGGGTCGTGCCGAATTACGTCGTTCTTACTTCTTTGCAGGGCAGGCAGGTCCATCGAAAAGAACTAATTTGTCTTCAGGGGGTGGTAGAGAATATTTAGAACGTGACAATTTGCTTCTTATTAGTAACAACTGGTCTCCCTGTGGAAAAGATGTGAATATGCGCATTAATAGCCGTATTAGAACAAAAAATAGCCGTAGTTTGATCAGTGTTGACTCGTTAGATATTAAAACGGGTATGATCTTTAAGATTCAGTATCGTCGTTGTTCTTCATAGGGGACTGAGGATTTAGGTATTGAGGAGTGTAGCCCATATCCAGTCTAAGCATAATACGGGACGTTGCAGGAATGCATTATCCCGTATTACATAAACGTCATACGGCTACAAAAGTAGTAAAGTACTTTCTATTTGGTAAAGGATACTGAAGCATCTACATTTTTTACGGCAGTGGAATAAACTGTTTAATCGGCTTCACTGCTTGCTTAACCGAGTAAGAAATATTCCTCACGGACTGATTAATATGTGAAAAATTTAAACCAATATTTGCGGTGTGATAACGAATAGAGCCAGCATCTGTCCCCAGTTTTAGGGTTTGCTGTTCTAACTGCTTCATATAGGTGTTTATTTGCTCTGTTTTTTGACTGATACGGTTTACTGAACCACTAACTTGTTGTAAATATTCCACATTACCCCCCATATTAGCAATGGATGAGGTGATTCTGTGCATGGTCTGTTGTAGTTCACCGACCTGATTATTAATCTCCGACATACTATCAATAGAATGAGAGATCGCTCTATTCAGTAACAGGAAGTAGGAGAGTATTAAAATAACAAATATTGCGCCTAAGCCTGTAAATATATAGATGACGCGATTGGTTCCACTAATGCTTTTTTGTGCTAGTTTCTCAGCAGTCACTGAGTTTTTAGCAACTTCATCCATATGTGTATACAGGTTTTCAAGTTGTTGTCGTGTCAAATTCATCGGGATTACCTAAAAAAACCAAAAGGATTCATTTGATTAAAGCGCTTAATGGGCTTTGTGCCATCAGCAATATCAGCAGTGATCTGTTTCAGTATCTGATTTAACACCAGTGTATTTTGCCCTACACCTGACAGCGTCTTATTTAAGGTGTTTATTTCCGTTGTGATTGTCGATACATTTTGTGTGATGCGACTGAAGTTATTAGTCATACCATGAATACTATACTCAATGCCTGTAACAGAGACATCCATTCCTGGTAGTTCATTCATATAGGTTTCAAACGTAATCATCACCATTTCAATATCATCCATGCTTTCTTGCACAGAAACAGCCTGTGTTGTAATAGTATCCAGACTATTGCTTAACGCATTTACCTGTTGGGTAAGAATAAAAACGAGATAAAGAATAAACACTAAGGCGGTTACTAGACCAACCATAACGGCACGAATTAGCGTTCTAACCCGCGATGCAACACGGCGCTGGGTGCGACTTTGTTGTAGAACAGCTTGCTTTAAGTTAAGCAATGATGTCTGAAACAGCTCTTCATTACTCATATTTTTCAGTACGTCATTCGCCATAGTCTTTACTTTTATTTTAAGAAGAGCCTAAATAAGACGGTAGATATTTACACAAAGGGCTAAAACTCACATCACAAATACTGGCTGGATTATCCGAATCGACTGGCTTCCAGCCTGATTTAATATGTCTACTTTTTAAATATTCACGTGCTTTACGAAAGCTTTCAAATCCACTGCCTGAGATATTACTTTCGCCCACCTCATCATAAACAAAGAAATAGGCAAACTGTTTTTTAGGGTCAATTTTATTCAGTTGTTGACGTAATCTACTTTTATTTTTTTCTAGAGTGCTGAAATGATGCCAGTCTTCACTTCCTTCAATATCCTGAGCATGAAACATAATCCCATGATCATCATCTATCTGCCCAAAAAGCTGCCCGTATTCTAAGGGGAAGATACGCTTTCCACCTGCTGCCCCATCGGTTGCTTGCATTGCGGCATTGGTAAAAATCATATCGGTATCAAGCAAGATCAATGAGTCATCTTTGGCAATAATAAACACAGGAGATAATTCACTTTGGTGCTCAATGGGAATTTCTAATTGATAGGCTTTGCTATTGTCATGGATCAAGTTCACAACGGCGAGGATAATCAGTATGCCGACTGAATTTGAGATGATGTCAGTCAGTGAATCAACATTAATGATCTGTTTCATTGCGATACTCCCTGTTGGGAGTCAAGTGTTGGAGTGCCATTAATATTGAGTGTCCAGTTAGCATCAAGTGGCTCTAAACCGATACTAATACTGGCGGCATCTTCTGAATACGCCATCACATCACGCACTTTATGATAGGCCTTGCCGCCATTTGGGTAGATACCAAACAGAATAAATTCTTCATAAAGGAAATTGTGCTTGAGAGCCTCTTCATTTACAAAGCGAATTTCTTTTAGTAACGCAACAATATTATCGACATCAGGCGCAACGGCAAAATCATCAAGACTGCCCTTATAGGTTTTTACATTGGCAATAAATTGTTCACGCTGCACAATAATAGAGGCTATTTCATCGCGGACATCGGCATCGGTCACTTTCTTTTGTAAATCTTTAAGACGTGAAACAGGCGGAACAATAATAATGCCATCTGGCAGGCTAAACATTTGAAAAGCAACTTTATAACCTTGCTCCAGTTCGGTTGCCATTTCAATTTTCTGTGGGCTATGAATACTGCTGAGTATATTAATAAAAGACAACACGCCCATCACCGACAAAAAGATGCTTAAAAATGGAAATAGACTGATTTCCAATTTTTGTTCAGGCAAATAACGTGCGTATCGACTCGCTCTATTTGCCATTATTTTGTTCTATTTTATCAGCAAAGGTCGTTTCATAAAGATCTTCCATCGTTTCTTGCAGTGCACCAATCTGAGTGCTTAATAGCTTGATTTCATCTGCTACTGATTGAACAGAAGTATCTGTACTGACAGCTTGCACTTGAGTACCCTCTGCGCTAATCACCACGGGCGTGGTAGATTGTTTGCTGGCAAATAATGGCTTAATATCATGAAACCATGTTTCATCCAGATGAATTAGATACGCCTCTTCCTGCTTTTCTAGCCAGAGCATCATCATCATTAACGGTACGCTTAATAACAGTGCTAATAAGGTAGTATCAAATGCCGTTGCTAGTGAGTTAGTTACTAACGGCAGGCTTTCTTTTAACATTGCTGAGACATCGGTAACCGAACTAGTGGCTGTCATTGCATCCGAGAAATGCGAAATACCATTGCTGATTCCCCAAACGGTGCCAATAAAACCAACAATAGGAATTGCCCAAATCATAAAGCGGGGTAATGCATAGGAGCCGCGCAAAAACTCACGCTCTTTAATACCAAAGGCTTCATCAATATCATCACTTTTACCTCTATGGTTTAAATATAAGGTAGAGCGTGACAGTAATAAATTATCTTCTGGAAGGCTGGTCTTCTGGCTATATTCATTAATCGCCTCAAGTGACCGTTCTGTTTTATCAACATCTCTATAAAACTGAGAAAATTGCTGTGTATATTTCTTTTCCTTGGCTAGCTTTTTGCTTTTTAGCCAAAGATGAAAAAAGCTGGCAGTAAAGAACCACAGGATAATCGGTGAAATCCAGTTGCCAACAAATATCTTTAGTCCACGACTAATATCAGAGGCACCAAAAATAAAAAAGAGTATCAAGGTAGGAATTAAAACAAACAAAGCCATTAAGAGTATCGGCTCTTTAAAGGATTGTTCAACAGGATATAAACTAGACTCTACTGGCGTTATTTTTTTCATATTGTTATTACTTTTAATTTTAACGTGTGCATCGTTCCCATACTTGAGTGTAGAACAGTGCAAAGTATTGCGATTGTATTTTTAATGAGCATGATGGTTGTATTTTTCGAGAATATATTACTCGATATTTTCAAACCGAATCATTTCAACCTGCCAATCATCATGATCACAATGAAGAATAAGACAAGACGGCCCCCCATGATTTCGTGTTAACCCTGCTGCTCCCGGGTTAATAACCCAAGGAAGAGCATCTTTATCTACCACTTGTTTATGGGTATGACCATAGACAATAATCCGTGATTTTGCATACTTATCACGCATAGATTGATGTGATGGATGACTCATTCCATGTTCGTGACCATGCTCAATGGAAATTATACCATTGGGTAATTGCAAGCTGATTTCATTGGCTAATGGTCCACTTTCATGGCAATAGTGATCATTATTACCTGCAACTGCAAATATTTCACCCGTTTTTGGCTGCATTGCATTTAAAATAGCCTCGCCACAGATATCCCCCCCATGAATTGCATAATCACATTCTTTTACCAATGCAATAATGCGTTCATCTAAATGTGAATGTGTATCGGAAATAATGCCAATGGTTAGATTATTATTATCTATTTTCATCCCGTTTTAAACTCTCCGCGTGTAAGGATCAATAACCACTATCTCACCTGACTCTCTTTTTTTCATTAAATTGTCACCATGTAAATCCCAAGCAAGCACATTTTTATATTGCGCATAAAAATCATATAACTGGCTGATTTCTTTTGCCAAAAGCTCACCATATTGTTCTTTAACAACGACTAAAATTTTCTGACGCTCATTATCATTACGCCAATCCATCTCTTTGACGCTTTTATTAAAAAATTCAGTATCTTTATCACCTAAATGTTCTAATTTTTCCATCACGTAAATATAGCGATAATCGGTTTCTTCCCCTGAGAAAATCTCTTTTTTTGAGGGACTGACAGGGATAATCGTATCACCTTCATCAATAATACCAATGCGGTCAACCTTTGGTGTTTTGGTAAGATTAAGTGTTTTGATTGCTTCACAAAAATATTCTAATCCCAAGGAGCGCTTTTCTAATAACACATGCTCAGTGCCAAAAGCATACACATTGGTTAAAAATGTCAGCATGCATTTGTCACAAATAATTTGCTCATAGTCGTCATTAACAAAATGAGTCAGGATGTCTTTTCGTTCAGCATCAGTTTTCATTACTCTTTCTCAGTAACAGCCAAGTGAATGGTATATTTAGCTCCCTGTTTGATTTTCTTATAATTACCAAATATTTCTTTTAAATTACGTTTCATATAGTGGCGTAAGCCATTAATCGTCACCAAATAAAGCCGACCTTCTGGGTTTAAACGACCACGCGCATCATGTAGCATCAGTGACATCATCTCCTTACCTACTTTCGCGGGCACATTGGATGCAATCAAGTCAAAGCGCAATGCAGGGTCTACATGTTGAAAACCATTACTCAACATCGCGTTAGCATTATTGATATGATTAAGTGTAGCGTTTTTATTACTGTAATCAACAGCCATAAAATCTTTATCGACCAGTAATGTTTGCCCTTGTGGAGCCAGTTTTGCCAAGGTTAAGCCAATAGGGCCATAACCACAACCAAGATCAAAACAATCATCATCAGGATTGACCTTGATATACTTCATCAATAAGCGCGTCCCATCATCAATCTCACGTGGAGAGAATATTCCCCATGTGCTGCGATAATTTAAACGTTGCCCTGCAAGCGCTTCACTAAATTTTATATCTTTACGTAACGCATCAAGATGGTTCATGCCGCACCCAATAGTTGTTTGGCAAAATCAGTATTTGTTGCTAACAAGAAGGTAAATACAAAGGCTGCCATACCGAGCAACCATAAGGTAATTGCAACTGGTTTTCTCAATCCAGACTTTAATGCAATCACGCCAAACGTGATATAGAGCAAAAAGCCAAGGATCATCGCGATAACCCAGCTATTTGCAAAGGAAATATCGGATGACATAAACACCATCGCAATTCCTGTACCGAATAATCCCAACGAGGTGAGTGCCGCTAAAGAGGTCATAACAGTTGATGGTTTACCAGCCAGCATCAGACCACCGCGTATTAAATAAATGATTAACGAAAGACCAATAATAACCAAATGTGATGTAAGCATAGTATGACTCAAACGATTCCTAATTATTGCGTTTTAATGGCATTAAAAATAGCATCTGCTTCTTTTTGTGCTATTTCAGTTGTCTCTGCCAAGGTATTAAAATGCCCCATTTTACGCCCTGCCCGTGCTTCGCGCTTGGCATATAAATGCAGTTTTGATGTACGACTCTTCAAGATAGGCTTCGCATTTAAGACGGGCTTATCCAATGTTAAATCCCATAAATCACCCAGCATATTGGTCATCACAACAGGGCTTAATAAGCGACTATCAGCAAAGGACAGACCACAAATAGCACGTACCTGTTGCTCAAACTGCGAGGTGATACAAGCATCCATACTGTAATGTCCGCTATTATGCGTTCGTGGTGCAATTTCGTTGACTAAAAGCTCATCTTTTTGGCTAATAAAAAACTCAACCGCTAATACACCAACATACTCCATTTTATCAGCGATACGTTTTGCAGCAACCTGTGCAGCTTGCATAATATCCTCATCAGCACGTGCAGGCACGATGCTTTGATGCAAAATACCATCGATATGGATATTTTCAGCGACAGGAAAACAATGGCTTTCTCCTGCTTCATTGCGCGCTAGGATCACTGAAATTTCACATTTCAGATCAATCATCTGCTCTAACACACAGTGTTGGCGTTCAAAATTGTTATAAGCTTGCTGTACTTCGACTAAGGAATTAACACGCGCTTGCCCTTTGCCATCATAGCCAAAACGCGCTGTTTTCATAATCGCAGGAAAGTCTATTTTTTCAACCGCTGCGGCAATTTCTGAATAGGTCGTAATAGCACCATAAGGCACAGGTAATAAACCACAAGAGCGAATAAATGCCTTCTCTACCGTGCGATCTTGCGCTTTTTCAACCGCAGAAGCATTAGGATAAACAGGGCAAGACGTTGCTAGGGTTTCTAAAACAAAGGCAGGAATATTTTCAAATTCAGTGGTAATAACATCGCAACTCTCAGATAAACGTTGCATTGCGTTCACATCATCATAATCAGCGACAATATGTTCATCCGCAATTAAACCTGCTGGACTATAGGGGTCAGGCTCCAATACTATGACGCGATAACCAAGATTATGTGCAGCATTAATAAACATACGCCCAAGCTGACCGCCGCCTAACATACCAATTGTTGAATCAGGTAAAATCATAAAAACTTTAAAAACCTTAAACCACGGAAAAAACGTTCATAACCTCTCATCCATTTAAATGCTTGAATCAGGATTTTATCACTAGATAAGGGTATGAGGCGTTAGTGTATATCTTGCTAAAAGACAGAGATATTTTATTCTGGAGGCAGCGCCATATTCATTGCCATTTGGCGCTGCTCATCACGAAATACCGCCAATTTTTTGGCGAGTTCAGTATCATTATTTGCTAATAAAGAAATTGCAAATAAAGCCGCATTCGCTGCACCCGCTTCACCAATAGCAAACGTTGCCACAGGAATTCCCTTTGGCATTTGTACAATAGAGTGCAGCGAATCAACTCCTTTCAAATAACGTGTCCCCACAGGAACACCTAAAATGGGTACGGTTGTCTTAGCAGCAAGCATTCCAGGTAAATGCGCGGCACCACCTGCACCTGCAATGATAGCCTGTAAACCGCGTTCACGGGCAGTACTTGCATATTCAAATAATAAATCAGGGGTTCGATGTGCAGAAATTACACGATATTCATGTGAAATGGAAAAATGATCCAACTGCTCAACTGCCTTGGACATAACATTCCAATCACTATTACTCCCCATGACCACACCAACAACAGGTTGAGACATCACAATCCCTCCAAAAACAATAAAATCGCGCAGTATATAGGGAATTGTGGATTAATTCCAAAAACTGTAAAATGGATGCTATTACACTTTCTGCTTGATTTAGGAATGGATACAGATAAAAAGAAGTGGTAATTTTATTTTTCATGTTAAATATCAGAAGTATACGGATGTATAGATACTTCTAATATTTTGTTGTACTACTAGGAAAGTATGTTCTAACCTACCCTCCAACCAGTGCTACTAGCTTAATAAAACTTATTGATAAATTCTCATCCTCAAGGTCAATCATTTGCTCTAATGTTTCAGCCTGTACTTCATTGATAATAATAAAATAACCATTGTTATCAAAGGCTCGGAAAGCGATCTCTAATTGTTTTTTAACATCAACCTTGAAAGTGTCTTTGACCCCATATTTATTTAATATTTTTTCAACACTACTCACCTCAACAAGGGAATGCCCATTGTTTTTACGTTGTTGTTGATATTGCTTAATCTCTTGCTTGACACGTTCACGAATAATATCCCGTACGCTGAGTTGTTGCTTTGGTAGCGGTAGGTCAAATTCATAGATTAATTTACCCATCATGGTTTCATCACGAACTCTTAATATATTGGTTGTTAACATACCGCCTCCATTGGTTTTATTTGTGAGAGAATAGTTTTGTCTCGAATTTTTGAATCATTAGCAAGCATAAAGGCTTTGGATAAAATGAGTGACAACGTGTTATCTCCTTCAAATGGCAACATCACAGAGTTATTAGCACGTGCTGCAACAATGCATAAATAACTATCATTAGGCTG
This sequence comes from Cocleimonas sp., assembly GCA_023146675.1. Classification (GTDB taxonomy): domain Bacteria; phylum Pseudomonadota; class Gammaproteobacteria; order Thiotrichales; family Thiotrichaceae; genus JAGLBW01. The sequence goes on from JAGLBQ010000167.1 coordinate 16,652, forward strand.
CATTAGGATATTAGAAGAACCAAGATGAATCTTGTAATGACATAGCTTTCCCTCTACTAATAAAAAGCGTCCTTCTAAGGTTAATTGTGACGCTATCTTTAGCTTAGGAAGCAACACTTCCAATACTTCATAACGTGTTTTTGCACTGGCAGATAGCTTGCCAAAACTACTATCTTCCCAATAGGTATTAGTACGGTCATGCCATTGCGGGTCATTACCAATGCTGCTTACTCCCACAAATAAATCTACATCACGCATGACTTCAGAGAATAAAAGTGGTTCTATTTTTTCTAATTTAAGCTTTTTTTGACTTTTAGTAAATGTTACTGCCGAGGTTCCTACACATTGATATGTTAAATTCCCTCCTCCATATTGATCCGTTCCCTCTGCTTCAAATTCAACAGTTATATTATGGCTTTCAATATATTTATACGCTTCATTTTCATAACCACCATCCCAATAACCACCTAATGTTTGTTTCCAGCCACGTTGAGTACATAACGCATTAAATTGACCATGTTTAAGGATATGATTGGCATAACGCAAACTGTGATCAACCGTTTTTCTTTCCGCATCGGTGAGTGGGTAAATTTCTCGATGGGCTTGTTTAAAAGGCTGAGTCATCTCATGTTGCATTAACCATTCTCGCCATGCCAAAACATCATCTGCATTGGACATAATAGGGTGCCATAAACAAACCGTTGCATCTTTTGGTAAGTTAAAAATATTATTTTGCGCATCGACGAAACCTTTATCCGTATAAATAATATCGGTTATTATTTTTTTATCTTGAATACGCCAAATTAGGCGACGCGCTAAAAAGCCAAGCAAGGGATGTGAAATGATATCGTCTCGCCAATGCGCTAATGTATCCGTAGGCTTCTTTTTTAAATAGCTTTGTTCAAAGCGTTGACTATGCGCCCTCGTTGCCAAGTTTAAATCTTTAAGCAATAACTTTAATTCCTTAACCTCATCCATTGCTTCTCGTTTTAAGACGGCGGGGATACTTTTTTGTGACTTTTCACCTTTTTTCCAAGTTAACTCAGCTTTGCCAACCGCTAATAAACGTAGTGTTGCGGTATATTCACCCACCCGTTGCGTATAATAGCCAATATCAGTCAAGCCATAGTCAGGAATAGCCAACGCCTCAAGCGCTTCAACTGTCATTTTTTTCTCTTTTGCGGTTTGAGTGAAAATACGATTAATATTTGTTAAGGCAGAGTTGTATTTTGTTATCGCACGTAAAATGGTAATTTCTTGTAGACCCGCTATGCCTTCAATTTGCGACAAACTATAGAGTGCAGCATTGGCTACCTTTGCATTACGCATCCCTACACCTGGAACTTTTTTATACATATGTGTCGCAACATTGCGTAATTCACGACAGGTTACCTGATCATTATAGCGACTTGCAGACCACAGTAAGCCTTTAAGTAGCCGTGAATGATTGTCTCTCATGTTCCAATACTCATCATAAGAAATATCACTTTCTATTTTCAGATTACTTTTTTCTTTAATTAGTGGAAAAAGTGTGAGTAATGTTTCTTTAAAAACAGAATCGCCAATATTATCAATGAAACCTGTGGTTTTCATTGTCCATCGTTTTGAAGGTTTAGGCATATTATTATCAAGACAATGACGTATTAATTCATACCAATAACCTGCCTGCTGTTGCTCTAATGATTCAATAAAGACACGAAATGTATTAGCCCATGGCTTTCCTGAGTGTATATTGCTGATAGCCATTTGAATCATATCCAATGCTTCGCCATCCGCTTTTTTGAGTTCAATGCATGTCTTTGCACCCGCTTTAACTAACTGGGTACAGACTCGTTTGAAACTTGCTTGACTCATTGCAATATCTAGCGGTGTTTTTCCTTTTGTATCTGGCTGATTAACATCCGCACCTAAGATGATTAGTTGCTTAATAGACTCTTTTTGATATTCTTTGATCGCAAGTAATAAGGGCGTGTCTCCTTCTTCATTAAGGATATTAAGATCAGCCCCTTTTTCTACTAAAAAAGACATAAAATTGGTATTGTTATGGTAGCAACATCGATGGAGGGCAGTATCTCCCCTGCTGTCTTGCTGATTAAAATCTGTTTCTTTGCCACAAATCTGGTCACGTAGTGTCTCTGGTAATTTAGGATGATCAGCAACGTTCTCTAATAGTGATCTGTTTAATAAATTACTGTCACTTCCTTTTTTCAATAATTGGCTAACAAAGGCATACAGCTCATGGCTCAATGCTTTTTTCAATGGATCCGCATAACTACTTCCAATATTTAAAGTACTACAGCCTAATGATAATAGTTTATTAGCAATGGAGGTTTGTTGTGTTCCATGCCGACATTCAAGTGAATAATAAATAATGGATACTCTCGCTATTTCTTCGGTTTTCACAGGGTCAAAACCGAGCCGAATTAAAGCATTGAATAAGGTAAGATTATTTGTGTAACAAACATCTAAGTCATAACGAATAAAATTCAAACAATCCTGCTTCTCTTCTGGAAAGGTAGCTCCTTTTTCTACTAATAGCGTTAATAGTGCAATATCATCTTTTTTTATCGAGTATGAACGTGTCCTTAAAGTAGATGACAGCATGTTTTTTAGTTGTTTAGCAGGGTCTGCGCCTCGTTCAATTATTAAGGCTACTTTATCGATATCACCATGCACAACAGCTACTTCTAATAAAGTCGCTGATTTGTATTGACCTTTAAGTGTTGTCGTTATTAAGTCAGGCGCGGTGTCTAGCACAGAGGTGAGTTGCTCAAGCGTCCCTTTACAGACAATTTCAGTTATTTCGTTTAGATCATTCATAAGTTATTTATTATTTTAGTGAGTATGGTAAAAATACTAAAAGTATAACTTAGGCTGAAAATATCGCTTTACTAATCCTGATTAGTGGAAGACAGTTAAAGCTCGGGGGGGGGGGGGGGG
>JAGLBQ010000168.1 GCA_023146675.1 Cocleimonas sp.
AAAAGCGAACATTTTACTCTTCACTAATATAGGCAGCTTCAACTTCTACCAACAAACCTGTCTCGCAAACATTGCCCCGCAAAAATAATACAGGTGGTAATTGGCTCCCATAGCGACGAATTAATAACTCCTCGGTGACTGAAAGCATAAATAAATCACATAAATAAACTTTTAAATAAGAAAGCTCTGTTAGACAGCTAATCGGCAAATTTTGTTTCTCAGCCCCCCACTTGAGCAGTGCTTCAATATTATTTAGAACCTCATCTAACTGTAATTGTACCTTTCCAACATGTCGTTTTTCATAGCCAACAATACTGGCTGTTGATGAAATATACAGATGCGTAGCGTCTTTCCATTTTTTAATCAAAGCACGAGAAAAAGTAGGACGCACAGGACCGTATAAACGGGGGTATAAAAAATCAGAGGCTTGGCGAGGATTTTTAAGTTCTTCGCCTGATTTTTTTGCCGCGATAAAATAGATCTGCAAACCACCACAGATTGTCCCTATTGCCGTTGAGGCAGGGGGTACATAACCCCAATGTCCTGCATTATCGAGTATTTCTTGTCGTCCTAAACAAAAGTCTTGGTAATGTAGTAGTCCTTGCTCATCTTTATCAATAGAAGATAAATAATTCCAAAGGCGTAATAGGTGAGGGAAGGAATGCTTTTGAATGGTTTTTAAGATCAGCTCATAAGCTGTTTTAGTGGCTGAAGCCGTATTCTCGTATTGCGCCTCATCAAATAATAAATGCCCAAATAAAATGTCATCATTCCATGCGATTTGAATACCATCAACTGATGCTGTCTTCACAGGGGTATCGCTATACCAAACCTCAGCAATATTAGATAATGCCAAATTAGGTAAGCCAACTGAAAATAAGGGCTTATCCGTATCTTCCATACTTGCAATTGATGCAAAACGAATAGCCGCCAGCACATTTTCATCTGCTGCAAGCGCGGACAGATTTTCTACAGGAAGAAATTGAACGGAAAAAGGAAACGACATTAAATATCTACTAGCTAGGTTATAAAAATTAATTATCACATGCGTATGGAGTCAATGTGAATAGTCTAGTATAAAATCATCAGCTCCGCCGATAAGTAAACCATATACCGTCTCTGCAACAATATAGACAGTATTTCCTTTGCGTAAATATCTCTTATGGCTAATGGGATTAAGCACCCCAAATTGAATCTTAACCCCATTAAAGGAAACACTCAGGCGCTCCTCATCTAAACCAAAGGTCGCCAAATTCTTTCCCTTAATGGGATAAGAAGCATCTATGTGTTCAGAGAGTAAGGTCATTAAATGCTTAATTTTACGTTGATCTGCCTCCCCCTCTATTGGCTTAGTCATTAGCCATTTATTATCCACTTTCTTTAATTCAATATTAGAATGCTTAGATGTCTCAGACTTATTCTGTCTGAAAATTGAGATAGAATGAATTTCATTTCCCATTGACTCATCATAAAGCGAATCTATTTTTTCCGTTTGTTTATACTGTAAATTAATAAACCACAGTAAAGTTAATATTGTGAGAAGCAATAATCCATTAAGAATTAAGCGTTTTGCTGTTAAAGTTTGTATCATATGCATATTCTACGTGGAATAAAGATCATGGCAAATTTTAATACACACATTACCGTTGCAGCCGTTGGATCAGGCTTATTATCAACGTTGTGTTTACAAGTTGGTTTTATTGGAACAAGTGATGCACTCTTGCTCACCTTGGTAGGAACAATTGGCGGTATTTTACCAGATGTGGATTTACAGCACTCCTATCCCAGCCGCATTATCTTCTCCCTAATCGGTATGATTATTGCCTTTCTCTGGATATTTTCCACCAAAAATGAACTGTCTATTATCGAACTATGGATCATAGGTTTAATGATTTACAGCGCTATTCGCTACCCTCTCTGGATGCTTTTTCATAAGTACACAAAACATAGAGGAGCCTTTCATTCCTTAGTTGCGGCTTTAGCCTTTGCTTTGTTCAGCACAGCCATCAGTTTTAATTTTTTTGCTAAAACCGCCTTTGTATCATGGCTGATTGGTATGGTGGTTTGCTACGGTTTTATTATTCATTTACTGCTTGATGAACTTTATTCGGTAGATTTTATGAATCGCCGCATCAAACGATCCTTTGGCACTGCAATGAAAATAATTGACACTAAACAATGGGCTACTTCAAGTATTATTGTTGGCGTGGCAGTAGGTGCTTTTTGGGTATCACCCAGTCCCACGGTTTTTATTAATACCCTTCTATCGTCAGAAACTTATCAAATAATAGGGGATAGAATGTTACCCTCAGGCTTTACTCTTTAAGCAAAATATATCTCTCGCAAAGGCGTAAAATACGCTAAGAAAAAATAACAGTCCTTCGTATACCTGTCTCTTTGTGAAACACTTTATTTTCTATCTAACCAAACGAATAAGAAAAAATGCTAATTACCGACACACTCGCCATACTCATCTCCCTTGCTGCATTATTTAGCTATATCAATTATCGTTATATTAAATTACCAACAACCATCGGTTTACTGGTCATTGCGCTATTGCTTTCACTCAGCATTATTGTGCTAGGGAAATTTGGCATTCCGCTAGAAGATCATGCCAAACATTTATTATCACAAATCAATTTTAATGAAACGCTGATGCAAGGAATGTTAAGCGCATTATTATTTGCAGGTGCACTGCATGTCCATTTAGAAGAGCTGAATAAGCAAAAATGGGTGGTAGCTATTCTCGCTAGTGTAGGCGTGATGGCTTCAACCTTTATGATTGGTTTTGCATCGTATTATATTTTTGCTTTTATAGGCTTAGAGATACCGCTCATTTACTGCTTATTATTTGGCTCATTAATCTCCCCAACCGACCCTATTGCTGTGATGGGCATTCTAAAAACCATCGGCGCGCCCAAATCACTGGAAACAAAGATCGCAGGCGAATCACTCTTTAATGACGGTGTTGCTATCGTCGTCTTTCTCGTCCTACTCAATATAGCAGGAGCAGGTCATGGGGGTGAACAAGGTGAAATAAATGTGATCAGTATTGCAACACTGTTTGCACAAGAAGCTCTTGGTGGCGCACTATTTGGCTTTATTATTGGTTATATCACCTTTCGCATGTTAGCCAGCATTGATAACTATCAAGTCGAAATTTTACTCACCTTGGCTCTGGTTCTTGGTGGATATGCATTAGCAAGCGCCCTTCATATATCGGGACCCATCGCGGTCGTGGTCGCTGGTTTATTAATTGGCAATAAAGGCAGACGTTTTGCCATGTCAGAAAGAACGCGTCGTCATCTAGACAACTTTTGGGAATTAATTGATGAAATACTCAATGCAATTCTATTTGTCTTAATAGGGCTAGAAGTGTTAGTACTTAGCTTTGAAATACAATACTTATGGGCAGGTTTGATCATGATCCCTATGACCTTATTAGCTCGTTTTATTTCCGTTGGCGCATCTGTTTCGATCATGAAACTACGCCAAAGTTTTAGCCCACATATTGTCCGTATACTTACTTGGGGCGGACTGCGTGGTGGTATCTCCATCGCCTTAGTGTTGACATTACCTGATAACGAATACCGTGAAGCGTTACTGGTGATTACCTATATTGTTGTGATTTTCTCAATTATCGTTCAAGGGTTGACCATTGGTAAGCTGATAAAGAAAACATCTTAATGGAACCTAACCTGCCAAATAATCAAGAACGCATTTGGCAGGTTGTACAATTAATTCCAGCAGGAAAAGTCTCCAGTTATGGTGTGATAGCAGATTTAGCAGGGCTACCAAGGCGCGCACGTTTTGTATCCACTGCACTACGTAAAGCATCTAAGACTCTTGAGTTACCGTGGCATCGGGTGTTAAACGCACAAGGGAAAATATCAATTCCAAGCAATAGCCCGTTATATCAAACACAATGGGAATTATTGGAGATGGAGGGTGTGCTGGTGAAAAATGGAAGGGTTGATTTGAAGCGCTTTAGCTGGAAGCCTGATCTTAGTGAATTACTGTTTTCTTTGTCGTTTTAAATACTCTAATACGGTTTTCATATGCCAGTTCTATAGCCCGTATACAGCCTAAGCGGAATACGGGAAGTCATAGAAACGTGCTATTTCGTACTGCGTAAACTTCATACTAGCTACAAAAGTGCAAACTACTTTTCTGCTTGGAGAAGGATGCCAAAAAAGTTATTTTTTCTTATAAAATTTTCGTTTCTGCTCACGTTTTTGCTTTTTTTCATATTGATCAAGAAAACCTTTATCCAATTCTAAATCAACTTTTTGATACAATAATTTCATTTTCTTAATCGTCATTTCTTCAAAGCGACCTGAACGTAATGAGCGTGACAACGTAACATCCCCATAACGTACCCGAATCAAACGGCTCACTTTAACATCCTGAGTCTCCCAAAGACGACGCACCTCACGGTTCCGCCCTTCTTTTAATACCACGTGATACCATTTATTCGCACCTTCTCCACCTGCAAAGATAATTTTATTAAACATCGCCTTGCCATCTTCAAGAATCACCCCTTTTTTTAGCGTATCGAGCATGTTATCCGTTACATCTCCTAATACCCTAACGGCGTATTCTCGTTCGATTTCATAAGAGGGATGCATTAAACGGTTGGCCAATTCGCCATCAGTGGTAAAAAGCAACAGACCATCCGTATTAAGGTCTAAACGCCCGACTTGAATCCAGCGCCCACTTTTAATATCAGGCAAATTATCAAAGACGGTGGCGCGACCTTCAGGATCTTTACGGGTAGAAACCTCACCTGCGCTTTTGTGATACAACAAAACACGCGGCGTAGCTTTAAGACGCGAGCCTAAATGCAAACGTTGTCCACGTAGAATAATTTGATCCGACTCATCAACGGGCTGTCCTGCCGTTGCTTTAATGCCATTAACCAGAATCTCTCCCGCTGTAACCCAGCGCTCAATCTCTCTGCGTGACCCATAACCTGCACGGGATAGTATTTTTTGAATTCGTTCTGCCATTGTTATCACTTTTTTAATGCTATAAGCAGGCGATTATCACACGGCTTGGCAATAAACGAAAAGAAATTATCTGTCGATCATTTTAAGACCCCGCTTCCAATGCCAATAAAAACTCCTTACGCCAAATTCCCCCTCCATATCCTGTCATAGAACCATTCTTACCAATTACCCGATGACAAGGGATAATAATACTAATCTTATTATTACGATTAGCATTTGCCACGGCGCGCACCGCGTTAGGATTGCCAATCGTAATTGCTTGCTGCTGATAAGAACGTGTTTCACCATAAGGAATAGTCTGCAATGCACCCCAGACTTGTTTTTGAAAGTCAGTCCCATAAAGATCCAATGGAATAGAAAACTCACGAAGACTACCTGCAAAATAATCGTTTAGCTGTTGATTTAGCAAGGGAAAGTAATCACTTTCAGCACAAATAACACTTCCTTTCATGGCTTTTTTCAAACGTGATAACTGCATCTCAATGCGTTGCGTATCAGTAAATTCTAATAAGCAAATACCCACGCGAGTTGCTCCTACCAATAGATCACCAAAGGGCGTTTTAATACGTGTGATCACAAGACTATCGGCCTCTGCTTTTAGTGCAGGCAGTTCTGAAAAATAAGGAATATCAACGTAATTTTTATTATCAATTTTCATTAGAGCTTATTCCAAAGTTGAAAGGTTAAATGTGCTAGCTGTTGATTTTTTCAATGCCTTTTTCACCTCTATAGGTTTTTAAAAAATGCAGGATATTCTTAATTTTCGGTGATGGTATAAGAACTGTTTTCTAGCAATCAGGCAATTGCCTATGGACTTTGCCGTAATAAAGTCTACAGTGGGGTGACGTGTTGTTTGTTGACGATGCGTTTGTTTTATCTGTTTTAGAAAATCGCCCTACTAAGCTGTTAGCGCAGCAAAGCAGGACTTCATTCATCAATCTAGAGGATTGAAAAATGCATTATCAAGTATATCGATTGCGCCCGTGTCGCGCATCTCTAATTTATCATCTCTTTGAAACTAGCCCGCCTATTATTTATGCGATAGGTTTACCGCGTAAGCGC
>JAGLBQ010000169.1 GCA_023146675.1 Cocleimonas sp.
AGTGACAACAATAACTTAAAAAAAGCAAATATTAGATTTATTGTGTCCACTTATTAGCGACAGAAATATTGCATGCAACGCCTACCTTAAAGTGCCTATAGGAAAGCTTTATTTTACTAGTGCTGATGCCATTTCCTCAATATCATGTATTAGCTTTTGTTCAGACATTGTATCTGTCGCTAAAACACCTAGAATTCGTTCATTATCAATATAGCGCATCCCATATCGTCCCTTACTACCATTTATCACAATCGTCCCCAAATCACCTATATCAATAAGACCTTTTCTTAAACCATTACCTAGACCAGAGAGAGCTGCGGTTAGCGCTGCAACTTCATCTTCATCTTCTTGTTTATCTTGAAATGTGTTGATAAGGGATAAGCCATCTGTTGTAGATATCATGTAATTTATCATTTCTTACTCTCATTTAATTTATAATTAGATATGAGATTAAGAAATTAATTCTATAAGTCTGATTTTGCATGTCTTAATCTCATCAGTCCCCTGTGTCATAACAGAGGATGGGTGAATAATATACACAGGATGATAATCACCGTCCATTGGTTTTTAAATACCAAATACAGCCTTAATCAATATTCAAATAGACAGTATTTATCGTCTTTTTTTGTTGTTTTTATGATCAGTCGAAAATGCATGTCTTATTTATCAATCAAGGGTTGATTGATTTTTATCAAAGCGCAATTTAATTGCTTCTAATAGTCATTAACTCCATTAAATATATCGCATTATCTCGATAAAGTTAGTGAGAAGAGAAAAAAACAACTCGTATCGTTATGGGGGTTAATAAAATCTCTTTAATAGATTTTAAGAGGTATTGATTTAAAAAATGCTTTTTATTTCTGCTTATAATTTAACCTAATTATAGTGAGGATCGATAATTACATCTCATCCTGGGTTCAGCTAACGTTCAGTTTGAGGCAGCTGGTGGTTATAAAGTGTCTTCGAGCTTGCCTCTGACAAGGTTAGGCTAGGAGTGATGTTCTGCGAGAAATTGATGATGTAGGTGTGGATTAACGTAAAAAATGCTTAATAACATGTCCTGCCATATGCAAGCCAAATAATGAAGGTAGGTAGGAAATAGTGCCATTGACTGAGCGTGGGTGGGCACTGGGGTCATCTTCTACGGGGCGATGCTCTGTTCCTTTGCGTGGGATTTCATCAGAGAATACAACGGGATATTTTAATGACCCACCTGCTTTGCGCATGCGTTGGCGCATCATACGGGCTAGCGGGCAAACATTGGTTTTATCCAGATTGATGATTGAAATTTTACTGGGGTCAATGCGTCCACCTGCACCCATGCTGGATATAATGGGTACATGCTGTTGCTGGCAAGCAGTGACTAATGCGACTTTGCTTGATATGGAGTCAATGCAATCCAGCACATAATCAAAGGATGTTTCGCTTAATAGCTCATCAACATTTTCTGGTCTGATAAAGTCTTGGATTGCCGTTATTTTTACATCGGGGTTAATATCCAGTGCGCGTTGTTGCATAACCTTTATTTTTGCTTGACCAAGGGTAGAGTGTAATGCAACCAGTTGGCGATTAATATTAGACTCGCTCACCACATCATGATCAATAAGGGTTACTCTACCGATACCAGCACGCACAATTGCCTCGGCAACAAAGCTACCTACACCACCAACACCTGCAATTAGTACATGTTTACGCTGTAAAAAATATAAACTGTCTTCACCAACTAAAAGCTCTGTGCGTTCATGAATGCTCATATTTTCTTCCTTATTGTCGTGTTTCCACTGGTTTTTGCTCAATAGTGGTGACTAATGCGCCTTGTTTGGTTTCTGCATTATAAATCAAAGCCAGTCTTCGCCCTTGATCAACGCCTTGAAAATAACTACTACGGGTTAATGCTTTAGGCTGCCACCACTCTCTTGGTGGGCTATCAGCATAAAAGACTGTCTTTAAAATAGCATCTGTTAATTCAAGTTGTTTTAATTTTTTAGCCGTAATGAAGCGTTCTATTGCATTGCGCTTTACTTGAAACACAAACCAAGACGTAGACCGAACCTTTGACTGCTGTCTTGCCGCTTCAACGTTCATAAAATTTGCATCAGGGGATAAGAACCATCTTTCTAATGCATCTTCAGCCGCTTCAGAGTCGGCATCACGTATTACATTTTCTTTTATGGGAAAAAAATGATCCAATAGGTAGGGGCTAGCAGCGAGGATAATGCCTGCTAGAATAGTTATCGCCATGACAAAAGGTAATATATATTTCATCTATTTCTCAAATTGAATAAGTTGTGTGCATTTTTTGTGGTAGCACTCGCCACTTTCTGAAGTGAAATTTTGCGTAACTCTGCCATTGTTTGCGCAATATTTATTAAAAAAGCAGGTTCATTGCGTCGTCCATAATGTGCCGCATCAGGTTGGTCAGGTGCATCCGTTTCTAATAATAAAGCATCCAGCGGCAAACTGCTGATAAGATGGCGCAGTTTTTTTGCACGAGTATAAGTGATTGGTCCGCCAAATCCTAAGTAAAAGCCTTGATCAATTAGCTGATGCGCTTGTTGCAGACTGCCTGAAAAGGAATGTATCACACCGTGCAAATCAGGGCGTGGACGGATTTCTTTTAACACGAGATCTAATGATTTACGTGAATGGATAATAACGGGTAATTTATACTGCTGCGCTAAATCTAACTGCGCGTTAAATAATGCTTGCTGAGCTTTTTTAGCCTGTTGGTGATCGCCTTGTTTATCAAAAATAAAAAAGTCTAAACCGCATTCACCTACCGCGATTGCTGTTTCAGACTGTAGCCACTGCTCTAAAAGATCTAGATCTTGTAAGCAATGTTGCGGCATAAACATTGGGTGCAGACCATAAGCAACGTGTAAGTTTTTATTTTGTTTGCTTAGAGATTTTAGTTTTTCCCAATTATCAACGGCAATTGCAGGGATAATAATGTCAGACACAGCATTATCTGTCGCACGTTGTAATATTAAATCAAAGTCGGGGGCAAATAGCGTGTTATCAAGATGGCAATGGGTATCGATTAAATTTTGGGATGTCATGGGTCTTTAGATGGACTTTTGGGCAGGTAATTTCACTCATATCATGGGGTTTGGCACGTTGAGAGTATTGCTAATAGAGTAAAAAACAGCTAATTTCCTGCTTCCAGCAGTGCTCATCATCACTGGCTAATAACGCTAAGTCATTAGGCGTACTTTCAGTATCATCAACCCATTTGCGCAATAGTGTTGAGCCATTTATTACATCAATTGCCAGCTTTCCAAATTCATATTCATAAGGAAAGTCGCGCCATAGTGGATAATCTGGATATAAAGTGCGAATAGCTTTAAAGGCTAAGGCTTGCAAACGCCAAGGTGTGAAATTTTGATGTTGGTAACTGCTATCTTCAACATAAATTTGTACCCCAGAGCAGAGCTTTCCCTGATGCTTATGAAAGGTCGGCTCAAACCAAATTTCACCTAAGCGACAGCCTTGTAACCACTGCGGTGCAAGTTGTTGCATTTTTTTAATAACCTTTGCTGCGTCAATATCAGGCGCACCAAAAATTTCTAGCGGGCGTGTTGTGCCGCGTCCTTCGGATAGGGTCGTGCCTTCTAGCATGACGGTGCCTGCATAACAACGAGCCATCCATAAATTAGGTGCGTTGGGACTGGGGTTTATCCATGTTCGCTCACCTAATGTCCAGCCATAGCCTGGAGCGCTATCAGGTTGCCAGCCTTGCATGCGGATGACTTTACATTCCACATCCAGCTTTAAAGTAGCTATAAACCAGTTTGCCATTTCACCCATGGTTAAACCATGACGCATTGGCATTGCACCAGCACCGACAAAACTTTCCCAGCCATCACGCAGGGTTAAACCTTCGATTGGGCGACCTGCGGGATTGGGGCGATCAAGTATCCATACTGCTTTGTTGTGTGCCGCTGCCGCTTCAAGCATATAGCGCAAAGTAGTGATAAAGGTATAAATGCGACAGCCTAAGTCTTGCAAGTCAATCAGCAACACATCAAAGCTATCCATCATGGAATCAGTGGGGCGGCGTACTTTGCCATAGAGGCTAAAAACGGGAATTTGATGACGAGGATCAGTGTAATCGGATGACTCCATCATATTATCTTGCTTGTCACCACGCAATCCATGTTGTGGTCCAAATGCTGCACTGAGATTTAGATCATCTAGTGCAGCAAGGGCGTCAAGAGAGTGGGTAAGGTTCTGGGTGACAGAGGCAGGATGCGCTAATAGCGCAATACGTTTATTCGTTAGAGGACGACGTAATTTTTTGTTTTCTATAAAACAATCAAGACCAGTTTTCATCATTTTTTTAATAACTATTTTTTATAAGCAACAACAGGACGCTTTTGACCTATCCAGCCAGTAATGCCATGCGTGACATTATAGACTTTTTTATAACCAAGCTGTTTTGCTATTGCCTGACTTGCTGAGCGCGTACGATTACCTGTGCGGCAGATGAAAGCAACGGGCTGGTTTGGTTTAACTAGTGCGGTAAATTCAGGCATAAAATTAGGGTTGATTCTGCCTGTTCTCGTGAAAAAGGTAAGGGTATTCGAGCCTTTTATAATACCTGTTTGTTGCCACTCTTCCTGAAGACGAATATCAACCAGTGTAACGCCTTTTTTCATTAATTGTTCTAACTGTGCATTATTAATATTGCTATAACCACCAGACTGCGGGATTGGTGCGCTAACTGTTTTAGTGGTTGTGCTTGTTTGTTGCGCAGATGCTGCTGGCGCTGTTTCAGCTTGTGTGTTTGTTCCTGATCCGCAGGCAGGCAGCAGGATGGATAACGCAATAACCATTGTGTATTTAATCATTATTTTCATTTTTCTCTCATGTTAAAATTTGGCGATAGAGTCTACCACGGAATAATACTTCCATCTATATCATAAAAATCACCACTATTTTCCAGCGTGATGCTGTTTAAAATGGCTTGCAAGCGCTGTGCTGATTGCTGTGTACTTATCTCACCATTAGTACCGCCCATATCGGTACGTACCCAACCAGGATGAAGAATAACAACGCTTATTCCCGCCTCTTTTAAATCTCTTGCTGCGCTAACCATAATTGCATTGAGGGCTGCTTTAGTTGAGCGATACACATAGCTACCGCCAGATCCATTATCATCCATGCTACCCATTTTACTGCTCATGCTGGCAATGATCTTCTTCTCGCCTAAGGCAATATTATCAGCCAGTAACTCCATTATTTTCATGGGGGCTATGGTGTTAATACGTAGCGCATCAAGCCATTTTTCCTCATCGGTATTGCCAAAATAGGCATCATCTTGTCCATAAATACCTGCATTATTGATCAGTATATCCAGTGGAATGCCGTTTAGCTTATCCGCTACTTGTTGACGCTGCATTCCATTAGTTATATCAAGGGTATAGAGGTTCAGCTGTTTTTGATATTGGCTGACTAATCGCTGTAATTCTTTGTTTTTCTTGGGCTGACGAGCGGTAGCGTAAACCTGCCAGTCTTCGGCTAGATATTGACGTACCAGTGCTAAGCCTATGCCGCGATTGGTACCTGTAATAAAAACGGATGGCATGGAGAGCTTCCTTTTTTGACGTTAATGGACAGCGGTATTGGAAAAAACACGAATCACAATAACGCCTAAAATAATCAAACTCATCCCAATAATAGCAGGAAAATCAGGCATTTCATCGTAGCGTAGCATGCCAATAATGGCAATTAATACAATCCCCACTCCTGCCCAAATTGCATAGGTAATACCCATTGGAATGGTTTTTAGCGCGAGTAACATAAAATAAAATGAAATTCCATAGCCTGCTGCCATGACTAATGTGGGCAGTAATTTTGAGAATCCACCTGACTTTAGAGCGGTCATGGCAACTACTTCCATAATAATGGCAATGGCTAAATAGAAATATCCCATTTATTGGTTCCTGCTGTTATCTTGATAATAAAAAGCGACCATTAATCATAAAGAGAGTCATATTATAATGGTTTCTGATTTTTTTGATCTATAGTTCAGTCATGCATTTTCTGAAAAATAACATGTGTTATATGCAAAAAATAAAGTGTGAGATAGTACCAGATTAGCCCCCCCTATCAAGCTAAGCTGGTTCTTTATTTTCGTCCAAACTCTATCAGGGTTCGTATAGATTTTAGAGTACTTGTAGAATTTAAATGACATTAATACGGGAGGAGGGTGGATGAAAGTTACATTCTATGGTGTGCGGGGTTCAATTCCTACTTCCAGTGGAGAAACCATCAAATATGGTGGGCACACGGCTTGTCTCTTTGCTGAAGTTAATAATAAACTGCTTGTTTTTGATGCAGGCACAGGTATACGAAAACTAGGCAATGATCTCGTCAGTGATCAACGTGATATTCATTTGTTTTTTAGTCATTATCATTGGGATCATATTCAAGGGTTCCCTTTTTTTAAACCTGCTTATCAATGTGGTCGTCATATCCATTTACTGGCTTCTTATCTCCCCAGAAAAAATGTTAAAGCAGTATTGGACCAAATGGCTGACCCCCACTTTCCTGTGCCTGGTGATAAAATACAAGCAAAGGTAGGTGTAATGCCAATGGATGATGCAGAAAACATACAGCTAGATGATATTCGTATAACCACTTGCGCATTAAATCATCCTGGTGGTGGAGCTGCTTATCGTATTGAAACAAATGAGGGATGTTTTGCATATATAACAGACAATGAACTGGTTCCACCATCAAGTCATCTAAACACAACATGGGAGCAGTGGATTGGTTTTTTGCAGGGCGTTGATTTGTTAATCCATGATGCTATGTATCTTGATGAGGAGTTAAGTAGTATTCATGGCTGGGGGCATTCTTTGATTTCTCAGACAATACAGTTAGCCAAAGATGCCAAAATAGCTAATCTTGTGCTCTTTCATCATGACCCTGATCGCAATGATAAACAATTGGATTCTATCTTAAAAGACTGTCAAAACTGGATGAAACAATATAATGCAGAGTGTACGGTGACAATGGCAAAAGAAGGTGATGTTTATCAAATTAGCAAATCTACAGTAGAGATTAATTAACAAAAATTTATTTGAATTTGAGCTATAGTTCAAAGAGTTGTTACGATAAAGTGTTCATCAAGTAATGCATAAAGATAGCTACTCTTATTTGGAAGATATTTTAGAAATAGTTGTTAGCGAATTAGCTGGCATATCATGAAATATCCGGGCAATTTCTTCTTATAAACCAATATCTAACTTCATTGAGTGCAATTTCCAAAGGGCTTGTGATAATTTCAAAGCAGATCCATTGATCAGAATTCATACTCCATCAATCGTTCTGAAGATATAATACGCCTCTTGTATTCACAATAGAACTTGCTGGTCTATATGCTGAATTAATAATAATAAAACAACACCCAAAATCCCGCACCATTGGTCGGTTGAATGAAACTAATGTCAAACGCTTATGTTCTGACTAATTTACATGCAACCACCAACAAAAAATAAAAATAAAAATAATTATGTCTTATAGAATGATAACCACGCTAGGGTTGGCTTTACTACTTGTAACACAGACTACGATTACATTTTCTGCGGATAATAATCGTTCACCACTTGGAATTAATAGTAATGAAGTCATGGACGATGATGCGAGCGTCCCCTTTGTAGATGTTTTTAGAGCTTCGGTTCCTTTTGAAGAGGCTAGACCTTGGCTAACGAAGGGAAAGATCAAATATGATACTGATGGTTGGCCTGTTTATATCCCTAAGAATGGACAAGTTGGAACACGTTTTATTAATAAACTTCCAGCTGGAACAGCTCCTGATGGCTTATATACGGTGCTTTATGAAGGCAGGGGAAAATTAACGTATGGTAATGATGCTAAGCTAGTACGCCGTACTCCTGGAAAAGATATTGTCTCAATCAAGGCGGGTAAGGATAAAGAATTACGTGGCACCTTAATTATCAATAAAACGGATCCAAATAATCATATTCGTAATATTCGCATCCTAATGCCAGGCGGAATTTGTTCTAATAATCCATACAAACGTGTTTACAGCTCGCGTAGTTGCTCAAGAGGAGGATATTTTATGTCTTTTGAGAAACACCATGCCAGTATTATATTTAATCCTGATTATTTGAACTACATGAAAGACTTTAAAGTCATTCGCTTTATGAATATGGCGGGCATTACCAGAAATCCTATTAGTGCATGGAATGAACGTAATACAATGAGCCAGCAAACATGGGGGGGGAAGCCAACCGTACGTGGTGCACCGCTTGAAATAATGGTGGAGCTGGCTAATCAAACGGGTTCTGATCCTTGGTTTTGTTTACCGCATAAAGCGACTAATGACTATATTTACAAATTCGCTTCCTATGTGCGCAAACATTTGCGTCCAGGGTTAAAGGTGTATGTCGAATATACCAATGAAGCATGGAATACTATTTTTACTCAGGCACATTATGTTAAAGATAAAGGCGGTGATTTACGTCTTGATCCTGATCGTGCTAAGGCAGGTTATAAATACTACTCAATGCGCTCAGTGCAGATTTTCAATATATGGGAGAAAGTTTTTGGCAGCACGCAGCGCATAGTACGCGTAATGGGAAGCTGGACTGGCTACACACGCATGTCAGAAATGCTATTAACGTATCGTGATGCCTATAAAAAGACAGATGCACTGGCAATTGGCCCTTACTTCTACCCAAAGAAAACAACAGTCAGTCGTTTTAGGTCTGTGAATGATGTTTTTAAAGCGCTATACGATAAAAAAGAAATTTATTCTATTCCAGGCGTCATGAAACTCATACGCAAACAAGCAAAGATAGCAAAAGACTTTGGCGTAGATTTAATTGCCTATGAAGGTGGGCAACATCTAGTGGACTGGAAAAGTCGCTCAATTCATAAAAATCCAACGAAGCTATTCATCCAAGCCAATAGAGACTGGCGTATGGCAAAAGCCTATAAAGACTTTTTCCGCGGATGGAAAAAGGAAGGTGGTAAACTCTTTGTGAATTTTTCTGCGCCTCGAACCTCGCAATGGTTTGGAAGCTGGGGAACCAAGGAGTATTTGACTCAACCGCTCAATAAAGCACCCAAACATCGTGCTATTTTACAATTTATCCGATCCAATCGTTGCTGGTGGAAGGGCTGTGCAAGTAGACATATAGCAAGATTGAAAAAACCTTCCGTCAACCCAGGAAGGGGGGTTTTTGCTAAAGTTAAAAATGGCAAAAAATCAAATTATGCCAAAGCACCTGGTTATAAGAAAAAATCAACGATCGTAGCAAAGAAAAAAACGGCTACCATAGTAAGAAAAGCACCCGCACCAAAGCGAACTATTAGCAAAGCAAGTGTCAATAGACCTAGAAAAGTTGTAAAACCCACTTATAGACCGCCTGTTGTTGCTAGGCGTTCACAATCAGCCTATCGTCCAGATGCTGTTATCAAGCGTGATACTCAACCAGGAAAGTGGAATCATCAGTCAGCAATAAAACTAAGTAATATAATTGGTGGTGGGTTGCAGGGAAGTAAAGATTTAAGCGCAGTATGGCAGGCAAAATGGGATAATCATTATCTTCATATTCGTGTTGATACATTAGATGATTATTTTGTGCGTGACTCAGTTGCCCCTTGGGGGGATGACTCAATTGAGGTTTATATTGATGCAGATGGTAGTCGAAGAGCATCATTTGATGGGAAAAATGACTTTCACTTTATTTTCCGCTGGAAGGACAATAAAGTTAGCCTAAGTAGCAATTCTGCGGGGCATGATAATATGGGAATTAAACAGACAATGACGCGCTCTGATAGCGGTATGATACTGGAAGCATCAATACCTTGGCGTTCACTGGGTGTTAGACCATCAAACGGTCATAGATTAGGTATTGATATTCAAGTTAATGATGATGACAACGGTAGTGATCGTGACACTAAACTAGCATGGCATGCGACAAACGATGATGCGTGGGAAAATCCACAACGATTTGGACGTTTGATATTAGGAATTTAATCAAGAAGAGGAGATGCTACATAAACTCCTCTGAGCTAATCCCAGCTTAGACTGGGATTTAAGCAATACTTTCGTAGCGAGCTTGAAGACTCACATCCATGATATTATTTCTGCGAATATATCAATAAAATTCGTTACAAGTAGCTTAGTTATTCTTCAAATTTTCCTAACGCCATTAACTTCGCATAACGCTTTTCTAACAGTTTATTAATACTCAAGGAACGCACTTCTCGTAAGCTTGTTTGTAATGCTTCACGTAACGCATCAGCAAGCGCATCAAAGTCTCGATGCGCACCCCCTAATGGCTCAGGTACAATACGGTCGATAAGACCATGCTTACTTAAAATCTTAGAAGTAATCCCTAGTGCTTCCGCCGCTTCATCCGCTTTTCCTGCATCCTTCCATAAAATAGAGGCACAGCCTTCTGGAGAGATAACGGAATAAGTACTGTATTCCAACATCATCACCCTATCAGCAACCCCTATAGCAAGTGCACCGCCTGAGCCACCCTCACCAACGATTGTTGCAATAATAGGGGTACGCAACTGCGCCATTTCATATAAATTACGCGCAATCGCTTCACTCTGCCCACGCTCCTCAGCGCCAACACCAGGATAAGCGCCTGGGGTATCGATAAAGGTAATAACAGGGATATGAAATTTTTCGGCAAGCTTCATTAAACGCAATGCTTTGCGGTAACCTTCGGGACGAGGCATACCAAAATTACGTCTGATATTCTCATTGGTATCACGCCCTTTTTGATGCCCAATAATCATAATGGGTTGGTCATCAAAACGTGCTATACCGCCAACAATTGCCTGATCATCACCATAGTGGCGATCACCATGCAATTCTTGAAAATCAGTACAAAGACGCTCAATCAAATCAAAGGTATAAGGACGGGATGGGTGCCTAGCAAGCTGCCCTATTTGTTTGGAAGTAAGCTTGCTAAAAATACTTTTCGTCAGTGCTTTAGCTTTTCCTTCAAGGCGATCAACTTCTTCGCTTAAATTCACCTCAGAATTACTCACAAAACGTAATTCATCAATTTTTGCTTCTAATTCAGCAATCGGTTGTTCAAAATCCAGAAAATCTGCACCCATAAAAAAACCTTTAATATTTAACGTATAGAGTTCAGAGAAGTTTACTTCTCTTGTTTTGCTATCTCAGCATGCACTTCTTTCATATCCAAATCAGCTACTTTAGCAATCACTTCCTTTAGTTGTGTTGCATTCATCATCCCAGGTTGCGAGAACAGTACAACTTGCTCACGAAAGATCATTAGTGTGGGAATAGAGCGAATCTGAAAATGAGCACCTAGTTCTTGCTCTGCCTCGGTGTCTATTTTACCAAAGACAATATCATCATACTGCTCTGAAACTTCATCATAAATGGGTGCAAAAGATTTACAGGGACCACACCACTCTGCCCAAAAATCGACGATAACAATGTCATTTTTATTAATAATATCTTCAAATGTATCCGCTGTAATATCTACTGTTGCCACGATGTATTCCTTTATTGGTTAATCTAAGATTTAAGTATAAATGAGTGAGTGAATATAAGGGGTTGATTATCTAATTACAAGGTAAGCAAGGAAGTTTAGACAAACAATTTTTCGCATATCTTTTAATTAACCCGCTCCCCAGCTTGCTTGCAGAGAATGTTCAATGTCTAACTGATCCAATATACGCGCCACCATAAAATCCACTATTTCAGCTAGTGATACAGGCTTAAAATAAAACCCTGGATTAGCTGGCATAATCACGGCTCCCATGCGACTCAGTTTTAGCATATTTTCTAAATGAATGTCTGAAAAAGGGGTTTCGCGAATAACCAATATCAACTTTTTTCGTTCTTTTAGGGCAACATCCGCCGCACGTTCCAGTAAATTTTTACTGCTACCAACTGCAATCGAAGATAATGTCCCTGTGGTACAAGGGCAGACTACCGTTGCATCAGCAACACCTGTGCCACTTGCTATGGGTGCTAGCCACTGTTCTTTTTCAAAAACGCTGATCTGCCCTGTTTTTGCCTGATATTTCTTAGTAAAAAATACTTCAATCTCAGATGCACGAACAGGTAATGCTAAATCTGTTTCCATTTTTATGACAATATGTGCAGGTCGGGAGAGTAATAAATAAATCTGACAGCCTGCTTTTACCAATTCTTCTAATAAGCGCAAGCCATAAGCAGCACCTGATGCGCCTGTCATTATTAGTGTCACTGTTTTGCTATTCACGATAATGTTTGCAGACCTTGTAATAATTTATCATGTATTCCGCCAAAACCTCCATTACTCATGACCAGTAGCTGATCACCTGACACGGCTGTTGTGACGACATCTGCTACCAACTGATCAATATCGCGGTAGAGACTAGCATTATTGCCTAATTCATTCAGTAGCCCTTGCATTTCCCAGTCAACATTATCAGGCTGATAGAGAACAACCTGATCCGCAATCGCGAGTGATTTTGCCAGTACCCCTTGATGTATTCCCATGCGCATCGTATTTGAGCGTGGCTCTAAAATAGCAATAATTTTCTTCTCATCAACATTCGCACGCAAGCCTGCTAACGTCGTTTTAATTGCGGTGGGATGATGTGCAAAATCATCATAAACACGGATATTATTAACTTCACCACGTAGTTGCATACGCCGCTTAATGCCTTTAAATTCTGCCAATGCATCAATCGCATGCTTAATAGGCACACCCACATGGCGTGCTGCTGCAATTGCCGCGAGTGCATTGCTTATATTATGCTTGCCCAGTAAATCCCATTTAACAACACCTTGCTTCTCTCCTTCAAATAAGACACAAAATTCACTCCCATCCGCATTGATAGTTTCAATACTCCATGCTGAATCTGCTTTCTCTTCTGATGAGAATTTCTCTACCTTAGTCCAGCAACCTTTTTCCAATACATCATCAAGGTTTTTTTCTTCTGCGTTAGAAATGACCAGACCTTTACTGGGCACAATACGCATTAAATGGTGAAATTGGGTTTTAATCGCATCTAGATCAGGGAAAATATCAGCATGATCATACTCAAGATTATTTAAAACCAATGTGTTGGGGTGATAATGTACAAACTTGGAGCGCTTATCAAAAAAGGCAGTATCATATTCATCAGCCTCTACTACAAAGAAAGGTGTATCTCCCAAGCGTGCAGAAACCCCAAAATTTTCTGGTACACCACCAATCAAAAATCCTGGACTCATTCCCGCATATTCAAGAATCCATGCCAAAATACTGGCAGTTGTAGTCTTGCCATGCGTCCCCGCTACGGCTAAAACCCAACGGTCTTTTAAGATGTGCTCATACAGCCATTGAGGACCTGAAGTGTAGGATTGATTCTCATTAAGAACATCTTCAATCACCGGCATGCCGCGACGCATGAAATTACCGACAACGATCTCATCAGTATCAGCATCTATATTAGTCGTAAGAAAATCCTGCCGTACATCAACTCCTTGCGATGCCAGCAAAGTACTCATGGGTGGATAGACATTTTTATCAGACCCTGTCACTTCTATACCAGAGTCTTTTGCCAATAAAGCAACCCCCCCCATAAACGTACCACAGATACCTAAGATATGTATTTTCATGTATTTATTAACCATTAATCTAAATCTTCTAGCTCATCAATGAGGCTTTTTTTCTTTTCAATGACCTGTTTATTCAACTTTCCATCATTGATCAAGTACTGTCGTTTTTGCAGCCAAACATCGCGTAAACTATTATACTCATCATCCGATAACTCACTCAGCAACGCTTCTGATGATAATAAGGCAGCACGTTTATCTGTTTTATCGAGTGCAAAATACGCGAAAGAATTCTCAAAGAAGGCATAAGGACTGGTGATACTATCAACAATGAGACCAACACTATCTCTCGCAGTAGAAGGTCCGAACACAGGCAGCATAATATACTCTCCCGATGGCACTCCCCATGTAGCGAGCGTCTGCCCAAAATCCTCATGGTGTTTTTGCAGTTTCATTTTTGTTGCCACATCAAAAAAACCAGCCAGACCAATACTACTATTGATAAGAAAGCGTCCCGCATCAGAAGCCGCATCTTTGGGCTTGAATTGTAACAGCGCATTAAGTGCATTAGGAACATCTTCTAGGTTAGAAAATGCATTGCTAATCCCTGTATCTACAAACTCTGGGGTAATTTTTTTATATCCCTTGGCTAATGGCTTGAAAATCCCGTTATCGATTGCTTTATTAAACGCATAAGCATCACGATTAAACGCCTGCAAAGCTAAAGATTTCGTTGTGTGGTTTGTAGATAGTGAATCCCCCGTTAAATCCACACCTTGCGTAGCGCAGGCTTGTAATAACATTGTGACTACAGTAATAAAGATAATTAGTTTTTTATTCATTTAACTTTCTCGCTCATTATGTATGCGCTTGAATCAACTCTTGTAATGGTTCTGGTCGGTTAATACCATACCCCTGCCCATAATCAACGGACATTATTCTTAACAAATTGATGATCTGATCATTTTCCACGTATTCAGCAATAATTTTTAACCCCATCGTATGACCAACCTGTACAATGGACTGCACCATAGCTCTTGACACATCATCTGACAAAATATCTTTAATAAAAATGCCATCAATTTTTAAATAATCAACGTTCAATGAACGTAAATAGCCATAAGAGCTAACCCCTGTACCAAAATCATCCAATGAAAAACTACTTCCTCGCGCTCGCAGCGTTTCAATAAATTTTTCTGCCAATTGGATATTACTAACGGCAACTTGCTCCGTTATTTCAAAACAAAGCATGCGTGGATCTATTTGTGTGGCATCTATTTCCTTTAAGACAAAGTCCAAAAAATCCTCATCATCTAAACTAATTCCTGAAAGATTAATTGCAAATACGGGCGGTGGCGATTGTTGCGTAACAGACTTTAACTGACGCATCACATCCCTCACAACCCAACGATCGAGCTCTGGCATCATGCCATTATTTTCTGCCACAGGAATAAATTCATCAGGCGGGATTATATTGCCATCTTCATCGTACATGCGAATAAGAATTTCATAATGGCTATAAGGTAATTTATATTTTGCTGGCTCTAACGCATGTATAGGTTGTGCAAAGAGGCGAAAACGATTATCCCTGAAGGCATCCTTTAAGTTCCACATGCCTTTTGTATCATTTTCTGCACGCTGAACATCTTGATTATTTTTATTGTACGCCAAGATGCGATCTCCCCCTTTATCGCGTGCTATGCGGCAGGTTAAATCCCCATCTGAAAGCAGTTTTGCAGCAGTAGTACTTGTATTGGTCACTAGCACAAACCCGCCGCTAATCGTAATAGGGTAAGTCACTCTATTCCATGTAAACTGAAATTCTTTAGCCGCTTTATGGATATGCCGCATAGTATTCGCTGCCGAAGAAATACCCCGTTCCCGAAAAAGAATACCAAACTCATCCATATTTAAACGTGAGAGAAAATCAATTGATTTATCGACATTCTGCTGTAATAACTCCGCAACACGACGGATCAACACATCGCCCGCAGTATAACCGATCGTTTCATTAATCTTTTTAAACTGATCTATGGATAAATGAAAAAACACATGACTTGCACCATGTTTGCGTGAATCATGAATCACTGCTTTTAACAAGGATTCAAATGCTTTACGGTTATATAAGTGTGTGAGTGAGTCACGCTTTTCTAAAATTTCTACCTGCGACTCCAGTGCTTTGCGCTGTGTAATATCTTTAAAACTCAACACATAAGAGTCACTATACTCGCTCTGATAAGCACTATCCAACAGGATCACGCTTAGTTCAGCCGTCAGTATCTTCTTGTCGCCCACCTTTAGCTCGCATTCTTTCCAGCGCGAGCTTTCTGCCAGTCTTGAAAAATTACTAATAGGCAAGTCAGTGTTGTTATCAATGAGAGAAAAAATAGATTTATAATCTCGACCCATTAAACGTCTTAGGCGCATCTTAAACATATTCTCTGCGGCAGGATTCACATATAAAAAAATATTGTTAGCATTGATAATAACAAGTGGATAAGGAATGACTTTAAATGCTTCCTGCTTATAATCCATTGGTGTTTTACCCGCCATTCCACTGATAGAGTGTGTGCGACGTAATAAAAGCCAGCCCATAACCATTAAGCACGCTAGTAGTAAAATTAACAACGAACCTATGTAGGAAGAAAAAAACGCCATTTACAAATACTTACAAGAAAGTTGACTGGGATACCCATTTAAAGTGAGATAAGCAAACCATATTAGGAACTCGCTCCTAGGATGGATTGAGGGCAAATAAATACTGAACAAAAATTTACCACCAGCCTTAAATCGATAACGGTTATTTACCAGTAACTTTCTTATTAACTCCTTTGGTATCTAAAATACTGCAATACTTCTTATTTTTTTAAAGACACAACACAAAACCTTAGATTATTAATTATTTTATTTATGGTGATTAACCACACAAGCTCAGCGAAACCTTATAACACAGGAAAACTGTACGTGAACTGTATGAACCCTATCTATTTTATACACGTATATCACAACGCAAAAAGGTCGAATTTCCAAACAGAAATCGACCTTTCCTACGCGTCACCTTGTTCCCAAACGGGAAAGGCTATAAACGTTATTTAAACTTTCTCTTTAATACGTGCAGCCTTGCCCGTCAAACCACGTAGATAATACAATTTAGCACGACGCACAGCACCTTTGCGCTTAACTTCAATACCCGCTATTGCATTGCTGTACGTCTGGAATACACGCTCAACACCTTCGCCATGTGAAATTTTACGTACTGTAAACGCAGAATTCATGCCACGGTTTTTCTTTCCGATAACAACGCCTTCAAACGCCTGTAAACGCTCACGATCACCTTCTGTTACGCGAACCTGAACAACCACGGTATCACCTGGGTTGAAGTCAGTAATTTCTTTGCTCATTTGCTCTGCTTCAAGCTGTTGAATAATGTTACTCATGTCTGTCCTCTAATTTTCTTTAATATTCTCTAAAAAATCTTGCAGAAGCTGCTTATCTTCTGCATCTAAAATTCTGTTTTCTACTAGCTCAGGTCTTCTTTGCTGTGTTCGACCAAGCGCCTGTTGTCTGCGCCATTTGGCTATGCGCTGATGATTTCCACTTTTAAGAACATCAGGAATTTCTTTTCCTGCATAGACTTCAGGTCGTGTGTAATGTGGGCAATCGAGCAAACCATCCGAGAATGAATCCTGCTCTGCTGAATCTTTATGCCCTAATACATCAGGCAATAAGCGCGTAATGGAATCAATTAACACCATTGCACCTAACTCACCACCACTTAGCACATAATCCCCAAGTGACCACTCTTCATCAACTTCCATCTCAAGAACACGTTCATCAACGCCTTCATAGCGACCACAAAGAAAAATCAAACCTTGTTCCGTTGACATTTTTTTAATGGCAGACTGGTTTAGCGTTTTACCTTGCGGGCTTAAATAGATAACCTTGGTTGCTATTGATTTACTCGCATTGATCGCTCTAATATCTCGAATTGCATCAACCAAACACTCTGGCTTCATCACCATGCCTGGACCGCCACCATAAGGACGACCATCAACAGTACGATGCACATCAGTGGTGTAATCTCGTGGATTCCAACAATACAAATCAATTAAATCTGCTTTTGCTGCTCGTCCTACGACACCTGATTCTGCAACTGACTGAACCAGATCTGGAAATAAGGTGATTACATCAAAGCGCATAATTTAAAAGTCAGGATCCCAATCAACAATCATCTGCTCTGCTTTCATATCAACCCGAATAACAACCTCATCAGTATAAGGGATATAACGTTCTCTATCTCCCTCAACCACTAAGACATCATTATTGCCTGTCTCAAATAACCATGCTACTTTCCCGAGATCAACACCCATTGTTGTGACTACTGCCAGACCTTCAAGATCAGACCAGTAATACTCACCCTTTTTAAGCTTAACCAGTTGGCTTTGATTAATATAAATCTCAGTTCCAATTAGCTTCCGCGCTTGATCAGGATAATTAACACCCTCTAAATGCGCAACAATCACTTTACCTTGGCGACGACCATTCAGCACCTTAATGGACTGTTTATCATCATCAGAGCCTAACTGCCATTCCTTATACTTAGCAATATTCTCTCTAGGGGCAGTATGGGAAAATACTTTTACCCATCCCTTTACGCCAAAAACACCTGAGATTTCGCCCAAGTGAATATAATCAGAAGATTGCTTCATACAATATAGTCGTTATGCAGACTCAGGAGCTTCTGTAGCAGCAGCGTCTTTTAGTAATTTAGCCACACGGTCAGAAGGCTTAGCACCTAAATCCATCCAATGCTTAATACGATCACTTTCAAGGTGCAAAGGCACTTCTTGACCGCATGCGCGAGGATTGTAATATCCTAGACGCTCAATATATCCACTATCACGTGGCTTACGTGAGTCTGTAACAACAATATTATAAAAAGGACGTTTCTTTGCCCCGCCTCGTGCTAAACGAATAGTAACCATAATTTATAAAACTCTAATTTTGTCTAAAAAGACGACCCGAGAAAGAAGCTTCAAGCTTAGGTACTGTCCTTAAATAGTATGCAGAAAACAACATTTTATTTCAGACAGCTCCTTAACAATCTTGACCCAAAAAATAATCGCGTGATTCTACTCTTTTTCCCTGAAATTGAAAGCACTAATTATATTAATAGCTGAGAGTGTCAACTAGGAAAGCGCGCAGATCAACTAAAGAACAAGCCCATTCGACGAGCGACCCTAAAAATAGTGTCATCTTACTGCTATAGTGAAAAATCCCCCATAGTAATTAAAACAAGCCCATGAAACACAAGACAACCATTATAAGCTGCCTCTTTTTTTGCTACTGCACCATGAGTTTACAGGCTAACCCTAGTCAGCTACAAGTAACAACACATCAGCAAAAAAAAACCCAAAAGCTAAATATTGACTTGCCTTTATTACCAAAAAACAACAGCAATCAACTCAATATTAAAATAAGTAACAACACCCCAATCATATTAGCTAGTGCAAAGCGCTTCTCCATAAAAAATTGGCTAGTATTAAATACAACTAAAAATGCAGTCCTAAAAGCTGTTTTAAAGAGAAAAAGCTATGGACTGCGCTATACCAGAATATGGTGATATTCCAAGAGGCTGGTGCAGTAACGACATGCTATCCGTACAATATTTCTATAGCGCAAGATTATTGACAGTCTAGACTTCGCTAGCGCTTCTTTTTAACGAGACCTTATCTGTAGTACACTATTAGCCTAAATAAAATAGGTGTAATTTCACAGGGGATTTCGGTTGGGCAAAAAAAAATATCTATGGTTAATCACTTTACTGATCATTGTCTTTTTCTTATTAGGAGTGATGACATATACCATTAACCCCTTTCGTACAGCCTCTGACAATATCCGCGCACGGGTGTTTGGCTTTGATGTTTACCGTATTCCTAGTCGTTCGATGGAGCCAACGCTGGTGCCTGGTGATTTCATTTATCTTTCTGCCAGTGGCTATAATAGTGAAACAATGTTACCTAATGATGTCCTTGTTTTTCTCTATCCTGACGCTAAAAAAACACATTATATCAAGCGTCTGATAGCCAAAGGCGGTGATCATGTTCGCATTGAAAATTTTATTGTTTATGTCAATGATAAGCCGCTACCGCAGATGTATATCAATACAACGCGATTAAAAAAGCCATTTTCACGCTATATGCAAGAAATTCAAGTCCCTAAAGACTATTTGTTTTTATTAGGTGATAATCGTGATAACAGCAATGACAGCCGTTTTTTTGGTTTTTTACCTGAAAAATATGTGGTTGGTGAAGCGGTGTCTTTAGTCTTTGGTAAGAATGGGCGTACAGGTAAACTCATTGAATAAGGTGTTGCAAGACCTGCTCAAAATGATTGATCTAAAGAAAGGTATCTTTATGACAGGGACAGATACCGATGTTGGTAAAACATGGGTAGGCTGTCAGATAATTACAGCACTACAGCAACAAGGGCAGGATATTGCACCACGTAAACCTGTTGAATCAGGCTGGAACGATGATATAACGCAAACAGATGCATGGAAACTAGCAAGCGCAGCCAATAAACAACAGCAGCTAGCACTCATCTGCCCTAATCGCTTTAATGCTCCTGTATCACCAAGCCGTGCTGCTCAACTAGAGGCGCGCGAAATATCAATCGCACAATTAAAACAGCAATGTCTTGATACATTAGGAGCTGAACAAATACTCTATATTGAAGGTGCAGGTGGATTTTATTCGCCTTTATGTCAAGATGGTTTAAATGCAGACTTATGTGAAGCACTGGATATGCCGATCATCTTAGTAGCAGATGATAAGTTGGGTTGCATTAACCATGTTTTATTGACAGTTGATGCCATTAATCAACGAGGGCTAACGCTGATTTGTATTATATTAAATCAACGACAAATCAATAAGGGTGAAACACAACAGAATAATTTACACGATTTAAAAGAATATCTGCCCAATGAGATCATTATTCCTTTATAAAAACGTCTATTTTTCAGTGACTCCCAGAACCATGATGAGAACCAAAAAATGTATATAGCAAGCATGTTTGTAATCGCATTAATCAGTATGATTATTTGCCACTCAGTTGCAAAAAAAAGAGGTGCTAACCATGTCTTATGGGGTGTAATAGGGTTCATATTTGCACCATTCGCCATCCCCTTTGTATTTTTACTTACTAACATAAAAAATACTCAAGTCGCATGATAGTATTTTCAAGTACTTGGTTTTTAGATGGTTTCACTCATCCACTAGAGACCCCATCCCACCTTATCCTCTTAGTTGCCTTGGGCGTACTCATAGGGCAGCAATCTAGCGCATACCTGATACGCAATTTGCTATTATTCTGTGCTTCTGTATTCGTGGGTTTTATCATTAATAACTACTTATCATTGCGCTGGAATAATGAACTTATTCTCTTGAGCATTGCTCTACTAGTCAGTTTATTGATTGTGTTGCGCTTAGATTACCGCCAACAAGGGGTACAGATCATGACTCTCTTGCTCAGTATTAGTAGTGGCATCATGTTGGGTATAGACTCCAGCCCTATCGTGATTCCTGGGCTTGGTGCAAATACGTTTTACAACTGGTTATTTGGCGCAGCGATTGGAATAATTCTAGCCGTTATTATTATTGCATCCATTAGCGCACTATTACGTAATGTTTTAGAGGGCATTATTTTACGTGTGCTTGGTTCATGGATTGCAACTAGCGCATTATTTGTGTTGACACTACTAATGGTCAAATAAAGGAAAATATTTTAGATGAATAAAATTAAATGGTTAATAGCACTAAGCAGTCTTTTTATTGCAACAATAAGCACGGCTCACTTTCATTATAAAATAAGTGCGACAGCAACCCTGCAAGCGAATGCTAAAAAACAACTAACAGCGATTAATCTATCATGGCTACATGATAAAACAGTCAGTGATTTAATGTTAAAATCAGGACAAAGCATGGAGCAGCTAGCCAGTGGTATTGCCAATGATTTGGTCGATTTAGATAATTTCACTCAACTAAAATTCAATGGAAGACGTGTTGTGACGGGGCGTGTTACCCAGTACCAACTGGTTAAAATCAAAGATCAGATGAAATTTAGCTTCACCTTGCCATTAAAATCCCCCTTATTTATTCAAGGCGGCAGATTGAGTATCGCACATACTGATCCTGGTGCATCTGCTTCTATTTTTTATCACAGTGCTAATAGCATTGAGCTTGGCAATACCTTTGAATCACACTGTAAAAAAAGCGTACAATCAATACAAGGCTTTGAAGTGGGTGATGCACCAGAAGCAGTACAAATTAGTTGTAGGAAATAACATGTCAACAGGAAGTTTATATATCATATCTGCCCCATCAGGTGCAGGGAAAACAAGCTTAATTAGTGCGTTAATCAAGCAAGATAAAGACATAAAGGTAGCGGTATCACACACAACTCGCCTCATGCGCCTAGGTGAAGAAGACGGCAAACACTACCACTTTATCGCCATCGAAGACTTTAAAAGTAAAGTTGAACAAGGCAGCTTTTTAGAATATGCAGAAGTGTTTGGCAATTACTACGGCACATCTAACCAAGTGATTGATGATCAGCTAGAAAGTGATCTTGATGTAATTTTAGAAATCGATTGGCAAGGCGCACAACAAGTTCGCAAACTACGCCCTGATGCTATTAGTATATTTATTCTGCCACCCTCTGTCGATGAGCTTGAACAACGCCTATGCGGTAGAAAACAAGATTCACAAGAGGTGATAAAAACACGCGTACAGCAATCCTGTGATGATATGTG
>JAGLBQ010000017.1 GCA_023146675.1 Cocleimonas sp.
GATATTCATTTTCAGCGAGTGCTAATGTATCTAGCTCTTGTGTTTGAAAGTGCAACAGGTCTAGTTTTGCTTGATGATCACTATTTTGATTATTTAAGCGTTCAAATTGATCATTAAGTTGCTTCCACTGCTGATAGCTTTTTGTCAGCTTGCCAAGTAAATCATCATTATTGGAAAAATCATCAAGCAATTGACGTTGTTTTTCTTTTTTCATTAAGGATTGATGTTCATGTTGCCCATGAATTTCAACCAGTTGTTCACCTAGTTGGCGTAATAATCTAAGATTACAAGGTGAGCCATTAATCCATGCACGTGATTTTCCTGTGGCTGAGATAACACGTCTTAAAATACAGGTATCATCTATCGTCAGCGATTGTTCTTCCAGCCATTGTTGTGCTAATGGGGTGTTATTAATATCAACAGATAAGGTTATTTCTGCATTTTTAGCCCCATGCCGTACCACGCCACTATCCGCGCGATCCCCTAGCACTAAACCAATGGCATCAACCAGAATAGATTTTCCTGCCCCTGTTTCGCCTGTTAAAGCAGACATTCCTGTTTGCAGTTCGAGGTCTAGGGTTTCGATAATGGCAAAATCACGGATATAGATATGAGTTAGCATAGGCAATTAATTGTTAATAAACCTGTGCCAATTTTCTTGTAGGTTGGATAAACGCTACCCGACAAGATTTAATGATTTAGCAAAGATCTTTGGTTGAAAACGATAATGATAAGGCATTGTGCCAGCAGAGTTGCTTATATCACAATATATTTTCCATAAACACGGCTTGACCCTGTTCGGGAAGAAGCTGATAGCTTTGAAAGCCAAAATTTTGGTAAGCACTTTTAGCTAGTTGATTATTTTTAAGCACTTCTAGCGTGAGTTTACAGCAACCCAATGAATGCGCTATTTCATCCACTTTGGCAAACATTTTTCGTGATAGCCCCATACCTCGATAAGGTGTATCAACGACCGCGTCATGAATATTCAATAAAGGTTTGCAGGCAAAGGTTGAAAATCCTTCAATCGCATTAACCAAGCCTGCTGGATTACCATCAACAAAGGCCAATATCACATACACATTCTCTCGTTTCTTCAACTCATTCACCAGATTTTGTTGAGTGAAATCAGAAAGCGGCTCGCCACCGCCCATTAGGTCTTTGGCGTATTGATTTAACAGAAATACTAAGGCTTCCGCATGTTGTAAAATGGATAAGTCTGCTTCTAAAATATCGATTTTCATTGTATGACTCTCAAGTAGTTTCAGTCGACACTATACCTATTTATCCTGTTTTTCAGAATAAACAAGTCTTTTTATTGTTATCTACTGAATTCAGGTCTCTTTAATTTTTAGTATCAAAAAAATAATGGAAATTTAGGATCTTAGAGTGCATAAAAAACCACCTATTTTTATGTTGACTCTCTATAAAACCTCATAACCTCTATTAATAAACCTAATTAAATCAATATTTAAAATATTTAAGCTGTTGATCTTAACTCGCTTTTTATTATTTACTGAAATCGTTACTATTCTTCTAGCTTGACAGCGAACGATAGTCACACTAAAAATATATAAACCTAGACGCTACAAGTATTCATAGACACAAAGCAGAAGAAATTGTTTGTTGGTATAGCAATATTTAATGTTTCAGTAATAGACAGCAAGTACTTGGTTTAAAGAAACATTCTTTATGAGCCAGTGTTTTGTATTCGATACGCATGATTCTAGGTAAAATAACATTTGATTAGGATACAAAGGTATGAGTACGAACAACAGTAATGCCACGGTGAATGGTAATGCGGATGATTTATCCGATTCATTGCTTGATGGGGAGAATGCGGTTTATTTAGAGCTGTTATTTGAGTCTTATCTTGAAGATCCGAATTCAGTTTCTACTAGTTGGCAGGCATATTTTTCTAAGATGCCGGTGCCCATTGAGTTTCAAAATGGTAATAATCACAGCTATATGCGGCAGCAGTTTTATACTAACAAATTGCATTCAAATGTATCGAATGAAACAGTGGATGCCAATGTTGCGGAGCGGTTGGTACAAGCAGAGCGGCAGCAAGTGCATGTGTTACAGCTTATTGACTCCTATCGAACTATTGGCCATTTAATCGCTAATACAAATCCCTTGGCAGATAAAAAAATCACTACAGGCTTGGAGGAGCTGAGCCTGCAACATTATGGTCTGGATAAAAATATTGACTCTGAGCGTGAGTTTAATCTGGGTAATTTTCATCTTTGTGATAAACCAACGATTGATAATATTTATCGTGCATTACGCAATACTTACACGGGAAGCATTGGTGTTGAGTATATGCACATTATGGATACGGAGGAAAAACAGTGGATTCAGTTGCATCTTGAAAGTTGTGAGTCAAAATCTCAGATTTCATCTGGGCGTAAAAAAGAACTTTATCAACAATTAGTTGCAGCAGAGACACTAGAGCGTTATTTACATACAAAATATACAGGGCAGAAACGCTTTTCGTTGGAAGGGGGGGATAGCTTAATTCCTCTACTACATGAAATTGTGCATCATGCAGGTGGGCAAAAAACACGTGAAATTATTCTCGGTATGGCACATCGTGGGCGCTTAAATGTGCTGATTAATATTATGGGGAAATCAACAGATGAGCTATTTAAGGAGTTTGATGGTATTCCTGGTGATCCGTATTACATGGGGGATGTGAAATACCATAAAGGTTATGCATGTAGTATCCAAACGGTTGAAGATCCCATGCATTTATCACTGGCATTTAACCCGTCCCATTTAGAGATTGTTAGCCCTGTGGTTGCAGGTACGGTGCGTGCGCGTAAAGATCGTCGTACGGATCAAGGCGGGCAGGTTGTGGCTGTGGTGATTCATGGCGATGCAGCATTTGCAGGGCAAGGCGTGGTGATGGAAACCCTGAATATGTCACAAACACGCGGTTATAATATTCATGGCACGGTACATATTGTTATTAATAATCAGATTGGTTTCACCACCAGTACAGATTCGGATAGTCGCAGTTCTTATTATCCCACCGATGTGGCTAAAATGGTGAATGCACCTATTTTGCATGTTAATGGGGATGATCCTGAAGCCGTTATTTTTGCAGCACAAATTGCCTTGGATTATCGTTTACGCTTTCGTAAGGATATTGTTATCGATCTCTTATGCTACCGCAAGCATGGGCATAATGAAGCCGATGAGCCAGCAATGACACAGCCTGTTATGTACAAGGTGATACGCAATAAGATTGGCGTGCGTGAAATGTATGCTAAGCAATTAATAGCAAAAAATATCATGACTGTTGATGAAACTAATCAGGCAATACTGGATTACAAAAGGAAAATATCCTCAGGCAAGACCGTTGTTGATACCTTAGATTACAGTAGTATTCCTGAGATTTTTAAAGTGAATTGGGATGAATATAAAGGTAGGCAGTGGACAACCGAGGTAGATACCAGCATTGATACACAGCAGTTACAGCAATTAGCTGCAAACTGTAAAAAATTCCCTGATGATTTTGTCTTACATCGACAGGTTAAAAAGTTGCTTGATAAACGCAGTGAAATGGCGGCGGATAAACGTCCTGTGGACTGGGGGTTTGCTGAGAATTTGGCATATGCAAGTTTATTGAGTGAAGGCTACGATATTCGACTCAGTGGTCAGGACAGTGGGCGTGGCACCTTTTCTCATCGCCATGCTGTTTTTCATCATCAAGAGCATCGTCAAAGCTGGATTCCGCTGCAACATATTGCTGAGAAGCAAGGTTCTTTTGTTGTTATTGATTCCTTGTTATCCGAAGAGGCGGTGTTGGCATTTGAATACGGCTATGCAACGTCATCGCCGATGACACTTACTATTTGGGAAGCACAGTTTGGAGATTTTGCCAATGGTGCGCAGGTTGTTATTGATCAGTTTATTACCTCTGGTGAGCAAAAGTGGTCACGTTTGTGCGGATTAACACTATTTTTACCGCATGGTTATGAGGGGATGGGGGCAGAGCATTCATCTGCACGTTTGGAGCGTTATTTACAACTTTGTGCGCAACATAATATTCAGGTTTGCATACCTTCTACGCCCGCACAGACTTTCCATATGTTACGTCGTCAAATGATTCGCCCCTATCGTCGACCACTTATTGTGCTTACACCTAAAAGCTTGCTAAGACACCCTAAAGCCGTGAATGAGATTTCTGATTTAAGTGATGGTCATTTTCAGACGGTGATTGATGATCCACAGTTATCACTGCAAGAAAAGAAAAAGGTGACGCGGGTTATTCTTTGTAGTGGCAAGGTTTACTATGATTTAGTGGAGACGCATCAGGAAAATGATTTAAAAGGTATTGCAATTATCAGACTGGAGCAACTTTATCCGTTTCCTGAGTATGATTTAAAGGATATTTTAAAGCAGTATAAATCCATTAAGAAATTTATCTGGTGTCAGGAAGAGCCAAAAAATCAGGGTGCATGGGATAATATTAAGCATCGTTTTAACCCTTATACACGTTTTATAGATATATCCTGCGTCACGAGACCGTCAGCAGCAGCACCAGCTGTGGGTTCATTTCGAGTACATCAACAACAACAAGTTGCATTAGTGCGCAAGGCTTTGATGCTTCCGTCAATAGTATAATTTAGAGTATAAAATAATGTCTAAGAAAATTCGTGTACCACTTCTTCCTGAATCAGTCAATGATGCAACTATTGCTATCTGGGTGAAAAAAGTAGGTGAAAATGTTGAAGAAGAAGAGGTTTTACTAGAGCTGGAAACCGATAAGGTCATTCTTGAGGTGACTGCACCTGCTAGTGGTATTCTGGTAGAAATTATTGAAGATCAGGATGCCATTGTTCATTCTGGTGATATCATTGGCAAGATTAAAACAGAGCAAGAAATGCAGCAAGAGCCTGTGAATACGATGCTAGAGGAAGAAAAGATACCTGTGAATGATCATAACAATGATGATGAAAAGATCATGGTTGAGAATCAGGCTTCTGAGTCTCACTCTCAAGAAAATCAGCAGCCTGAGCCTGTTATGCCAATAGCTGAAGAGAATAAAGAGCATGAGCAAGAAGTTA
Organism: Cocleimonas sp.; assembly: GCA_023146675.1. Lineage (GTDB taxonomy): Bacteria > Pseudomonadota > Gammaproteobacteria > Thiotrichales > Thiotrichaceae > JAGLBW01. The sequence continues at coordinate 5,076 of JAGLBQ010000017.1, forward strand.
ATGAAGAGCATGAGCAAGACAAGCAAGAGGTTGAGCCAATGCAAGATCAGTCTGAAAGTGAAATCAGACAGGAAATATTGCAAGAATTAGAGCAGATTCAAGATAATGTGCCAGAAGAAGCCGAGCAAGAATTGCTTGTTATAGATAAACAGCAACATCAGGAAGTAGCAGGGAATAATGATATTGCTGAAATAGCGTCTGATAATGAAGTGTTTGAAACAATACCCGACGCACCAGCAGATGATAGTCCTTTTGCCAGCCCATCGGTGAGAAAAGCAATGGCAGAATATCAGTTGCAAGCGGGAGATATTGATGGTTCTGGTAAGCATGGAAAAATTCTTAAAGAAGATATTGAACAGCACATAGAACAGGCAGAATTAAGCATTGAAGAAGATAATAGTGATGCTAGTAATGCTAATGATGAAGAGCACTCAGTAAGCACAGATGTAGAGATAGCGTCTGCCGCCGCCGAGGAAGATGTTTTGCCAGTAAGGGAAGGGGAAGATGATGTAGTAGTCCCTACTGTTGATGCAAATCCAGAGCCTATTGCGGAAGAACAAGTAGCCGTTGATTCTACAAATAAAGAGAGTTTAGCAACTGAAAATTTAAGTCAGGACATTGAAGCTGTTCCTGAGTTAACGACAGAAGAGCCGCAAGTAAATGATAATGAGGGCAGTGATATGAAAGAAGTTACTCACATGGATGAGAATAATGACGAGGGGCAAAGGGTAGATCAGCAGACAAATAGTGATTTCCCTGTAGCTGCACCGAAAAATAATGATGTAAAACCCGTTGGCAATCCCTTAGAACGTCGTGTTCCAATGACGCGCCTACGTGCAAGAATTGCAGAACGATTGGTCGAAGCACAGCAAAATGCCGCCATACTAACCACATTTAATGATGTTGATTTAAGTGAAATTATTCGCCTGCGTAAAATCTATCGGGATAGGTTTGAGCAAGTACATAGTATTAAACTAGGCTTTATGTCCTTTTTTGTAAAAGCTGCAACTGAAGCCCTAAAACGGTATCCAGAGGTCAATGCACGTATAGATGGTCAGGATGTAATTTATCAAGGTAATTATGATATAGGGGTAGCTGTTTCAACAGAGCGTGGATTAATTGTTCCCATTGTGCGTGATACGAATACGCTTGGACATGCTGATATAGAGAAAAAAATCCACGATTATGCGCACCGTGCACGTAATAATCAGTTAGAGCTTAATGAGCTGACAGGTGGAACTTTCTCAATTACTAATGGTGGTGTGTTCGGCTCTATGTTATCAACGCCTATTATTAACCCACCACAAAGCGCTATTTTGGGGATGCATAAAATAGAAGATCGTCCTGTTGCTATTAATGGAGAAGTCGTCATAAGACCCATGATGTACTTAGCACTTTCTTATGATCATCGTTTGATAGATGGTAAAACAGCCGTTAGTTTTTTGGTGAAAATTAAAGAATTACTAGAAGATCCTGCTAGTTTATTTTTGGAACTGTAAGTTAGGAGAGTGCATGTGGGGGGGGGCTAACTAAAAGTATTTGTGATTTGAATTCAGGTCTATTTGTTCTGGTCTAAATGAAATATAGATCAGAATTTTATAGGACTCGATATCTTCAGGACTCTTTGTCTAGATTTTTCATCAATTAATGTATCATTTGCATAATTTTCAAGGATTCCATTGATCTTTTTTAAATGAGGTATCAAATATTCTTTGTCTTTTGCTTTAACATCATAACGGTTTATTGTTCTTAGTAACTCTATCGTAGCGCTGTTTAAACTTTTATTTTTTCTTGGGGTTGGATTGTCGTGGGGAGTTGCTAGCCCTAGTTTTTGAATAACTTCTTGTACCACATCACCTTCGTATTTAAAGACTGAAATATTATTTTTACCAAATATTGTTTGGCAGTCGGTGATGAATCCTTGATAATTTAAATGTTGGGAAAACCATTCTATGTCTAACATTTCAGCAAAGGATAAGTCTTTGCCATAACAATGATTATTTTCAATTTTGGGATTGCGAATACATTGTTTGTAATAGCTTTCAATAAATGCAAGTGGTTCACGAAACCATGCCCATATCTCAATATCGAAGAGCTTACTTAGGGTACATAAAATATCTTTTGACTCATCAGGAAAATCCCACCAATAATTATAAATACCTTCAGATGAAAGGATAATGGTATGGGTGTCTTTTTTAACTTGTGAGATTATGTTTTTAAAGTTTTCTAGGAAACTTTCCACATGTGTTGTAACTAAGTTCTTCTCAAACCATTGGTGTTTTGGTGCGGTGGGGTTTTTTAATTTCTCAAGATTGTGCGGGTAAAGAATCCCTTTTCCTCGGAGTTTCCGTTGTTTTTTATCAAGGTAGATTTGTAAGCTTGTTGTACCAGTCTTTGGTGTGCCAGCATGGATGATTAGCTTTAGTTTCTGTACTTTTAGTTGTTCTAGCGATTGCTCAAATGGTTTTACTAGTTCAGCTAATTCGCTAGCAAAATGAATATTGGATTTTTTCATTGTGGTATATAAAATGTATAAAAGATGGCTTTATTCTAACCTGAGGTAACAGCTAAACCTACAATAAAAGCAATTAGAGCGAAGGAATAAAAGGTTTATTTCCAAAGCTTCTTCCTACATTCCGCACCCCTAAAATTCATCCATCAGAATAAAAATCTTCGTAAGGTTTTCCCAACAGGCGCAATAACTGTTGGTGGTGTTCAGTTAAATTTAAAACCAGAGTACTAAGCTCTAGAATAACCAGCAAATGAATACCAATAAAATATTGAAAGACCCATCGTGCTGTG
>JAGLBQ010000170.1 GCA_023146675.1 Cocleimonas sp.
ATGACATTAGCGAATCAGCAACAGCGTCATCAGGAATTTTTAGCAGCGATAATTACCGCTTGATTTAGTCTTGACGCAGAGACAAAGGAGTTACACTTTTGTAGCCCGATGAAGTGTACGTAATATGCTTAGGCCGCATACGAGCTACAGAACGGTTAACTCTGGCATATGAAAGATGCCGTTCTATATCTCAAATCAGTTAATACCCCAGCTCAATACTCACCTTTTCCAGCCACAACTTCTCGCGCTGTAAGTCTGCAAGTAATAAATTTCTTTGCTCCAGTAAGACTTTATCACAACTAAGCGTCAGGCTAGTAGAGGTCGCGGATAGCTTCGGTACGACTTCTTGATCTAGTCGCAGGCGATGCAATAAAACAGCAAGGCGTAGTAGGATACTAAGGCGTTTTACCGTGCGCTGTTCTGCATTTGGCAAGCCGTCAAAGGTGTCATAGCTCAGTTTACGTCGATGGGTTTGTACCATCACTGAGAGCCAATGTTGTTCTTTGCGAGAAAAACCCGACATATCCACATAATCAAGAATATAAGCACCGTGCTGATGGTATTTATTATGCGTAATGGACATGCCTACTTCGTGTAAATCTGCTGCCCAGCCTAGGAGTAACTGGGTGTTTTTGGGTAGCTCCCAAGCTTTGCGTGCCTGTTTGAAAAAATGCAATGCGGTTTGACGCACGCGTTGTGCTTGATTTATATCGACACTAAACCGTTGCTGTAGATCATCAACCGCACGGCTTCGTACATCTTCATGCTGAATTCTACCCATTAAATCATAGAGTAAGCCTTCACGTAATGCACCGTCTGATACCGTCATTATCTCAAGTCGTAAGCTTTCAAATGCAGCAATTAATACCGCTAAACCACCCGCATAAACAGGAATCCGCTCAGGAATTAGCCCAGGAAGAGCTAACTTATCAATAGTTTTTGCTGCAATCATACGATCACGTATTTGATGCAGGGCATAAAGCGAAATGCCAAATTTTTCTAATTGTAATTCTTGAATAATCTTACGCGTTGCTTTAATCGTTCCTGAGGAGCCTATAGCGCGATTCCAATTGCCGCTACAGAATGTTTTCTCGATTGGCATAATTTCCAAACGCAATGCTGTATTGGCTTTTTTCCAGTTTTTTGCACTGAGATTACCATTCCCAAAAAATCGCTGTGTTGCACTAACGGAGCCAATATTTAAACTTTCCAACGCTTTAGGTTCAAACTTTTTACCAATAATAAACTCAGTACTACCACCGCCAATATCAATCACTAACTGCTTGCCATGATCATTAGATAGGGTATGAGAGACGCCAAGATAAACCATCCGCGCTTCTTCATGCCCTGAAATAATCGATATTTCATGCCCTAATGCAGCATTCGCCTGTGCAATAAAATCTTCAGAATCCTTCATGCTACGCAAGGTGTTCGTTCCTGCAATGCGCACATTATCAACAGGGAAATGTTTAATACGTTCACCAAAACGATGCAGACAAGCCAATGCTTCTTGCTGTTTCTCTGTACTTAAATGCCCCTGTTCATCTAGTCCGCCACGTAAGCGCACCATTTCTTTGATTTTATCCAGCATGGCAAAACCACCCTGTCCGTCCATACGTGCGACGATCATATGAAAGCTATTAGACCCTAAGTCTATAGCCGCGATCATTTCATTTTGCCCATTATCTGTCGTTGTTTTTGTCATTTGTCTCTGAAAATTAGTAAGTTAATTGTTATTCGCGCTGTAGAATTTCTGTAATTTAAACAAATTATCTCGCAAAGATACGAAGCACGCCAAGAAAAGATAATAAAATTCTTTTTGTATCCTTATGTCTTGGTCGCTAATTTTTACCAAAGCAATCCTTGTATCACCCATCACGATAGGCTACCTTGCAAATCTCTTTCTCTCAAAGGAAATTAATGCAATGAGCACTCTTTATCTACTTAGCACAGGTCCTGGTGATCGTGCTTATTTACCGCCTATTGCACAACAAGCACTAGCGCGTTCGCAGCATTTAGTCGCTTATAGTCTTTATCTTGATCTACTCGGATATTTAACAGAGAACAAACAGCGTCATGAATTGCCATTAGGCAAAGAAATAGAACGCGCGCGTTTAGCGTTAAATCTTGCCGCAAAGGGTGAAAATACAGCATTAATATCCAGCGGTGATATTGGCATTTATGCGATGGCAACACTGGTTTTTGAGTTGCTTGATAATCAAAAAGAACGTGCTCAAAATCCACAATGGAACGATATCACAATTGATGTTATTCCAGGTGTTTCTGCGATTCAAGCCCTAGCCTCCCGTGTTGGTGCACCCATTGCACATGATTTTTGCACTATCTCCCTCTCTGATTTGCTGACACCGTGGGAGGTGATTGAAAAGCGTGTACATGCCGCAGGTGAGGGGGGTTTTGTGATCGCTTTTTACAACCCCGTGTCACACAAGCGTCAATGGCAACTAGAGAAAGCCAAACAGATTTTACTAGATTATCGCCCTAAAACCACCCCCGTGATGATTGGTAGAAACTTAACCCGCAAGAACGAGACTATAATCTATACAACATTAGAAAACCTTGATATAAAACAGGTTGATATGTTGGCTCTGGTAATGGTTGGCAATTGCGAATCCAAACAAATTAAAACAGCACAAAAGCAGTGGGTATACACACCAAGAGGTTATGGAAAAAAACTATGACCGTTTATTTTATCGGCGCTGGGCCTGGTGATCCTGAATTAATTACCGTCAAAGCACAGCGTTTAATTCAAAAATGCCCCGTCATACTTTATGCAGGTTCGCTAGTGCCTGAGCCTGTATTAGCAGAGGCACGTAGCGATGCGTTAATTATTGATAGCGCCCCCTTGCACTTAGAACAAATTATTGACGTTATTCAACAAGCAGACCAGAAAGGTAATGATGTTGCGCGAGTACACTCAGGCGATCCTTCCATTTATGGCGCAACGGGGGAGCAAATGCGCCGTTTAGATCAACTTGAAATTGACTATGAAGTGATCCCAGGGGTAACAGCAACCAGCGCATCCGCCGCATGGCTTAAGTGTGAATTAACGTTGCCAGACATTTCACAAACCGTTATCTATACACGCTATGCGGGTAAAACCTCCATGCCAGAAGGAGAAAGCCTGAGTGCATTAGCGCAACATAAAGCCACCTTAGCCATTCATTTAGGCATTAGTCGCATCCATAAAATTGTTGAAGAATTGATTCCGCATTATGGCAAAGATTGCCCTATTGCCGTGTGTTATAAAACAGGTTGGGAAGATGAAATGAAAGTGGTTGGCACGCTGGAAAATATTACTGCAAAAGTACGTGCAAAGAAAATTACCCGCACAGCATTGATTTTGGTTGGCGGAGTGATAAATCCTAAAGAGTTTGATGAATCTTATTTATATAATGAAGATCAAGCGAATATTTTTAGACCGCGTGGGCGAGTGAAAAATTAGTTTTGAGATGCGCTCATTTCTTTTTCCACCTTTTTTCGATCAGCAATTAATTTCTCAATAATAGGCTCAGTACGTAACTGCTCTTCAATGCGCGTTTCATTATCATAACGTTCCTGCATTAAGTTAATTTTTTTACTGAGCCGATCCCAGCGTTTTTTTAATTCGATCACTTTAAACTCAGCCAAGCTTTTGCTAATGACAGGATAAATTTCTACCTCACTCAGTGACCATTGAGCCGCATTTTTCTGGGTTTCAATAAGCCCCCAGCTCCACTGACGTTCTTCATTGCTCTCTAGATCATTAATATCAAGAGAACGGTTTGATGTATTTTTACCCAATCAAACGCGGTTTGTAGTGAAGTTTTTAATGCCTTGCCACTGCTGAGTTTTTTATAAAACTCGGCTATCAACTTAAAGCGGGAC
>JAGLBQ010000171.1 GCA_023146675.1 Cocleimonas sp.
ACAATAAAGAATAGAAGTTGACTCAATAATTAGAAATAAAGTAAAATAGTATCTATTCTCTGCTATAAGTCCTTTATCTTTATAGTATTTAATGAAATCTTTATCAAGGCCATACGAGACAATTAGTTTTTCATTATCAAGAGAAAAACGAAGTGATTTCTTTGCGTCAGAGATAGACATTTTATTTATATAGGATCTTAATAAATAAAGGCTAGATAATATTGTGTTTTTTGCTATGTTATGTCTTTCACTTATTGCATTGCTATCTGTGCTGGTAAGTGTTTTTATTAAATAGTCAATATCAGATAATTTTATTTTTTCTTTAGCTAGAAATTTAATTAGCAATGAGTCATAGCTTGAGCTGACGTTGTTAACAACATACTGGTTGTCTTTTATATAGACCTTAATGATAAACCATAAGATAAATATTGATATCGATGTGATAACAACTGATAATAATAAATTTTTTATAAATCTAATGCGTTGTTTCTTTTTGCTACTATTAATAATAGCTTCTTCTAATGCATTTTTTTTCCAATTGGTTGTTCCAAACTGACCTTCTATAATTATTTTTAAGTCATAAGAGTCTAATGCTACACCAATAAATTTATTATTCTCTTTTTTCCAGTTAATCTTGCGGTTATCAAGAGCCTTTCTTGCTTTTTGTCCTACTAATTCTGATTTTTCAAAATTAGTTTTAATTAATTGGGCTAAGGTATCATGAGCTAAACGAGTTTTCTGTTGTTTGTCACTTAATGCATTCGTTTGAGGTTCTATAATAAGATAACGATCTTTTAATACTTTCAGTAAACTACTACGGTAACTAATATGAGAATAAAAAATTTCATATTCTTGAAAAGTTAAGGTTCCAGATGTACTTTGCTCGGTTGTATGAGCATGCAACACATCAAGTAATAAACCACTTTCTTTTGCTTCTGCCCCCCATTTTTCCTTATTTGCAATATCATCTAGCTGTAGGCTTAGGTGGTTTTCAAGTAATAATCCACTTTGTTTTTCATCCAAATATAATGCTTCATCCCATGTTCTATCATGTTGACTGATCACTCTATCCCATAATCTAGATAAGATAATTTGCAATGTTGGTGCAATATTTGACTGTTTATCAACGAGTAAATCATCTGCTATTTGTTCTGAAAGCTCACCATCTTCTGGGTTTTTAATACTTAATCGATAATGCTGTTTTAGATGAGATAATTCAGACGGTGTTTCTATGACTTCCATAATAGAGAGCTTATCAAGAGGTCTAAGTAAATAATTATGAAGATTTATTTTGTACTCATTACAAGCATCGTATAAGTCAGCAAACCATTCTTTTCGTAGGCATAAAATAATTTTTATATTAGGTCGATTTGTACCATCGCTAGGATATAAAATGCTATGTAGCGTACTCAGTAGTTTTTTTAATGCCGAGGGAATATAAACACTATTTGAACCTTCTTTGTCAAAAAAGACCTCTTCTAATTGATCAATAATCCAAATAGAAGGGAAATCATTCTTTTCTATAGTATTAATTTTTTTCTTAATATCTTTAATAATTGATGTTCCAAATAATTCTTTTAGACTGTCTGTTGGTGAATTACTTGTGCTGTAACGTATACAGCGAACGACTTGATTTCGAAGAGAGGATTGTAAACGGGGAATTAAACCTGCCAGTAAAAAGGAAGATTTTCCTACCCCTGTGCCTCCATGCAGTAAAAGCAGGGGTTCTTTGCTGGTATCCAATATATTTAATACATCGACCAATTCCTGACATCGACCAAAAAATATTTCAGCATCGGCGCTCGTGTAATAAGACAGATTTTTGAATGGTTTTTGAGGAAGCTCATTGCGTTGAATGCTTGGCAGGCGATTGCAAGGGGTTGCTGCATCAATAAGCCTCCAATGGGGTTCACTGCTTTCTATAAACCAAGCCCAGGATTGGTCCCCCGCTAGCTCACTAAGATCCAATGAACGAGATACCTCCCCATTTTGCATCTCCACATCCGAGATAGCCTGCTCAAAAGAAGGGGTAACCGCATTACTTTGAGTGACTAATGCCTGATAAAAACCATGACTGAACTGTTGCGCCGTTTTATCGACAATCGCTTGTTTAGTACCAATAACATTGGGAATCCCAGCCAAAACAATGGCTTTTATGAGGTTTGTATTATCGCACCCATTGAGAAAAACCAACTTAAGATTAGGGCATTTAGATAATTTATCTGCCAACCCTCCTGAATGTGCATTACCCTCATCTAAGCGCAGTAAATCAGTCCCAGAATGCCCAGCAAAATGTAACATAACCAGTCGTTCACGCTGGATATTTAAGAGGTCAATAACACCCTCAATACTACTGTAATCAATCTCCTTTAGTTCTAAGCCTATTTTATCTGTGACTGGTTTTAATAAATTGATTAGATTTTTTCGCTCCTTACGAACACCATCAAGATAAGCTTTTTGGTCATTAGCAAATATCAGTAAAATTAATGGCTTGGTATTCATAAATTAGTAGATTCTTACTGGATGAGTGGTGTTGTTTTTGATGAGATTATATGGTAGGACATGATTTAATCGCTATAGTTCTAAATTTATACAAATAATTTATGATGTTGAATGTATCAAGGATGAAAATGATCTGCCTTTCAACAACCCGCCTTACAAAAAATTGCGCAATAGAATAAACTCCATCCCCTTTTAATCCTGCAAACATTGGTACACCACATGAGCAGTTCAACATCTCAACCTTATCGCGAGATTCCGTACAATTACACTTCCTTTTCAGACCGTGAAATCGTTATCCGTGTGCTGGGTGATCATGCTTGGGGTATTTTGGAGACGTTACGTGAGACACGTGAGACGGGGCTTTCATCGCATATGTTGCTAGAGCTTTTAGGTGATATGTGGATGGTCATGCGGAATCCTTATATTCAGGATGATTTATTGGATAACCAAAAACGGCGTAATTCGTTAATCTCTACGATGCAAGAGCGTTTGCAGCGTATTAAAGAGCGGGCAGATGGGAATGAGAAAGCACTAGAATTGATACAGATTACTGCGCAGTCGATTGAACAATTTTCTGATTGGTTTGCTGAATATTATGATTTGCGCAAAAAGGCGCGGCGAAAATTTGGCAAATTGACCGCAAAAGATAATATTTATTTTGATGGATTGGCGCGGGTAGCTCATGTAACGGATGCAACAGACTGGCGGGTTGAGTTGCCTTTTGTGGTGCTAACACCTGATACCGAAGAAGAAATTGCGGCGTTAGTGCAGTGCTGTATTGCCTTGGGTTTAACGGTTATTCCACGCGGTGGCGGCACGGGTTATACGGGAGGGGCTATTCCACTTGATCCGATGAGTGCGGTCATTAATACCGAAAAACTGGAGTCATTGGGTGAGATTAAATACCGCAATGATCTGCCAGAGTTAGCGACTAATGTGCCTGTGATTCGAGCAGGTGCGGGAGTGATTACCCGTAGCGTATCTGATCGTGCAGGAACAGCAGGATTGGTGTTTGCGGTTGATCCTACCTCGCAGGATGCTTCTACCATTGGCGGTAATGTCGCCATGAATGCAGGGGGGAAAAAGGCGGTCATGTGGGGAACAACGCTGGATAATTTGGTTTCATGGCGCATGGTGACGCCTGATGCAGACTGGATTACGGTAGAGCGACTTAATCATAATTTGGGTAAAATTCATGAGCAGGAGCAGGTGAACTTTCGTGTCACTCGCTTTGCAAAAGATGGTACAACGCAACAAGGTGAGCCTGAAATATTACATTTTAAGGGACAGTTTTTTCGCAAAGAAGGTTTGGGTAAAGATGTTACCAATAAATTTCTTGGCGGATTGCCAGGCATTCAAAAAGAGGGCTGTGATGGGCTAATCACCTCGGCTGAGTTTATTTTGCACCGACTGCCTAAACAGGTGCGCACGGTGTGTTTGGAATTTTATGGTACCGATTTAAAAAAAGCCGTTCCTGCCATTGTTGAAATTAAAGATTATCTGGATGCCAATAGCGAGGTGCTGTTATCAGGGCTTGAGCATTTGGATGAGCGTTATATTAAAGCAGTGAAATACACGCCAAAAGCGGCGCGAGGTAGCTTGCCTAAAATGCTGCTATTAGCGGATATTGTGAGTGATAATGAAAGCGCATTAATTGAAGCAACGGATACGGTTATCAAGCTGGCTAAACAGCGTGAGGCTGAGGGTTTTATCGCAATTACGCCCGTAGAGCGGCATCAGTTTTGGTTGGATCGTACCCGCACAGCTGCCATTGCAGCGCATACGAATGCGTTTAAGATCAATGAAGATGTGGTGATTCCGCTGCATAATCTATCTCGCTATAGTGAGTCTGTTGAGCGTATTAATATTCGCCAGTCTATACAAAATAAGCTGAATATAATCAAAGCAATGCAAGCGTGTTTTAGTGGTGATAATGCCGCTTTGTTTAAAAGTGCTAACTACAATCCAGAGGCAATCAATTTTTCCACGTTAGAATTTAAAAAAGACTATGCCAATGAGTTTTTAAATGGAATTAGAGCGCGCTGGAAACAACTCCTAGATAATTTTGATACACCTGTAAAGCAATGCAATGATCTATTGGATGAGAAATCACGACAAGCAATGCAGGCGGATGATCGGATTATTGATCTATTATTGCGCCGTGATTTGATTGTTTCTTATCGTGAAGAAGTGAAACAACCCTTAGAAGATATTTTTGTTGGGGGGGAGTTACAACCACTGCGCGAAACTCTGCAACAAACGCATCAAAAAGTACGCTCTAGCCGCCTCTTTGTGGCATTACATATGCATGCAGGTGATGGTAATATTCATACTAATATTCCTGTTAATTCAAATGATTATGACATGATGCAGGAAGCGGAGCATATTGTTGATGAGATTATGCAGCTGGCACATGATCTGGACGGTGTAATCTCTGGCGAGCACGGTATCGGCTTAACGAAAATGCATTATTTGGATCAACAAACGATTGAAGATTTTGCGGCGTATAAGGAAAAAATTGATCCAAGGGGTCATTTTAACCGTGGTAAATTAATGCCAAATTCTGGGCTGGAAAATGCCTATACTCCTTCATTGCGTTTAGTCGAACGTGAAGCAATTTTATTAGAAAATAATGATCTAGGTGCGCTTAATGATGATATTAAAGACTGTCTACGTTGTGGTAAATGCAAGCCTGTCTGTAATACCCATATTCCGCGCGCTAATCTACTTTACTCACCGCGTAATAAAATACTCGGTACAGGGTTAATGCTGGAAGCCTTTTTATACGAAGAGCAAACACGGCGCGGTATTTCTTTGCATCATTTTACCGAAATGAATGATGTGGCTGACCATTGCACGGTTTGCCATAAATGTTTTAATCCTTGCCCTGTCAATATTGATTTTGGCGATGTCACCGTGCGGATGCGTAGTATTTTACGACAGCGAAAACAAAAGAAAACCAGTCTTGTTACATGGGCATCAATGGTCTTTTTAAATATGACCAACCCAACGGGCATTAAATTGATGCGCTTGGGAATGATTCAATTGGGGTTTGC
>JAGLBQ010000172.1 GCA_023146675.1 Cocleimonas sp.
GTTCCTTAAGTTTAGTGTTGATTGATATATATCATCGTGAAAGTTCACCTTAATTCGTTAAAATTTAACGATGGAATTAACACTTTTTATTAAAATAGGACTGCCTGTTTCACTAGGCTTCATTATGCTTAGCATGGGGCTGATGCTTAAACTATCTGACTTTAAGCAGGTACTGAGGTATCCCAAAGCTTTTCTTGTAGGGCTTTCGGCGCAAATGCTCTTAGTGCCTTTGTTGGCACTGTTCTTATTGCAATTTTTTGATTTGCCGCCCCTACTTGCTGTTGGCTTGCTGGTGCTTAGTTTTAGCCCTGGCGGAACGACTAGCAATCTTTTTTCCTATCTTGCGAAGGGCGATGTTGCGCTTTCTATTGCACTGACCGCCTGTGCCAGTTTGATTACTCCATTTACCCTTCCTTTTTTGACGGAACTGGCTTTGCAGTTTTTCATGGGTGAAAATAAGGATATTGTGATTCCAATAGGCTTGACCATGAAGCGCTTGCTTATTGTCACTGTTGTCCCTGTTCTCATCGGCATGAGTATTAAACTGTTAAAACCAGTATGGGCAGAGGCGATTCAACCTGTAATTCATAAACTATCCATTCTCCTATTTTTCACCGTTATTTTTTCAATGATTATTAGCCAGTGGGAGCAAATGCCCCGTTTCCTTGAGCAAGTCGGCGTGATCACAACCCTGATGATTATCCTCGCAATGCTGTCTGGTTATGTACTGGCAAAAAGTACAGGTTTAACCGCAAAGCAGGTTAAAACCATGACCATAGAAGTCGGAATGCAAAACGGAGGGATGGCATTAATTGTTACTCAAGGCGTATTAGATAATCCGACCATGTCGATTGTTCCTGTTATTTACGGGCTTATCATGTTGGTTCCTATCAGCTTTTATCTTTTTTTGGTCAGAAATGAAGCCTCTCGCGCACTATAAATTCCTCAAATCATTGCGTCCTTTTTCTCTAGTGGTTGCGCTGATTTCATGTGGTTTAGGGGTTTTAATCGCATGGAATAATGGCTATCAACACGCATTTTTAGGCTTATGGATTATTATCGGTGGTGTATTAGCTCAAGCTGGAATCAACCTAATTAATGATCTAGAAGACCTGTCACTAATACCATCATATCATCCAGACTATGCAATTATTAGCGGTATGATTCGTACTAATAGCAAGGCAGGACTGCTGTGTTTTGTACTGGCAGGATTGATTGCAAGCTATCTTATTATGCTTCAAGGTTGGATGCTATTTATGTTGATTCTACTCTCAGCCTTAGCGTCACTAAGCTACAATATCGGCCCCTTTAATTTTAAACATCGCGGTCTGGCAATGGTGCAGGTGTTTATCTTAATGGGAGTCTTAATGATGCAGGGCGCTTATTTTTCCATGAGCGGGGCATTTTCTATAACCGTTTTATGGCATTCCATTCCTATTGGTTTGCTTATCTCCTTATTATTATTAAGCAATGAACTACGAGATTGGGAGACTGATCAACAAAATGGTGTCAATACCCTAACCGTACGCATTGGCTATACAAAGGCAGTGCAACTCTATTGGGCGCTAATTATGATTAGCTATTTATTGGCAATTGGTTTTTTAATCAATGAATTGCAACTGGTTAATTCACCAGCATTTCAACTATTATGGCTTGCCCTTCCCTTGCCTCTATTAATTCCCATAAAAAAAATCATTAATGCCAAGCAACGCATTCAATTAACACCAATGACGGGACGATTTTTCTTTTTATTTGGATGCGCTTATATGTTGGTTTTGGGTATTGAGTAACGATAGAAACAAAAAGGAGTCAAACCATGTTTAAAATAAAACCAAAAAATATTGCTTTACATGCTTCACGCCTCAATGACGTTCATCTATTTTTCTCCATCATAGAATGGAATTAGCCTTTCTCATTGGCTTACTGAGTGCCTTACACTGCTTTGGTATGTGTGGTGGTATTGTCGGCGCACTCACCATGAGTCTGCACCCTGATAAGCGTCAAGGCACAATAAGCTTATTACAATATACTCTAGCCTATAATTTGGGTCGGCTACTTAGCTATGTTCTGGCAGGACTTATCGTTGGCGTATTAGGACAAGCAATACTCAGTATTATTCCAGATGTTGGCGGTATGTTATTACGTCCGCTACTAATGATTTTTGTTATTTTACTCGGTTTTTATATTGGTGGGTGGCTTCCCCGATTATCACTGATTGAAAAATTGGGTCAACCAATTTGGCGTATACTACAGCCAATTGGCATAAAATATTTGCCTGTGCAAAAAGTTCATCATGCGTTTATGTTTGGATTAATCTGGGGCTGGCTGCCCTGTGGTTTGGTTTACTATGCACTGGTGATGGCATTTGCACAAAATGGCATGCTGGATTCCATTCTATTTATGCTATTTTTTGGTCTAGGAACCTTATCACCAATGCTATTTGCAGGCGTGTTAGCAGGAAAACTAGTCGCTATACAAAAATCAACAAACATTCGCAAATTTAATGCCTTAACCTTGATTTTAATTGGTGTAATCGGCTTGCTTATGTACCTACTTCCTGAACTGACCCAAGGTCTCTATTTTGGAACGTCACTATGATAAAAAAAATAATAGGAAAATCCCCCGCAATACAAGAAAGCTTACGTACCGCAGAATTACTGGCAGCAACCGATGTTACTACCCTTATTTTAGGCGCAACAGGCACGGGGAAAAAGTTATTTGCTGAATTCATCCAACAACAAAGCCCACGCCAAAATAAGCCGTTTATCAAAATTAATTGTGCCGCAATGGCGGATGAACAACTGGAATCCAGTTTATTTGGTTCTACTAGCACAAGCGACCCATGCACTACTAATAAACAGCGTGGATACCTTGCACAAGCCAATAACGGTACTTTATTTTTAGATAAAATCAGTGAACTCCCTTTAAATGCACAGGGGACACTTCTAGATTTTCTAAAAAATGGGGAATATCAAGCCCCTGATTCATTAAAATCAAAACGCTTTAATGTGCGCATTATCGCTGCTAGTAGCAAAAATTTACTCAATGAAGTGGAAGCTGGAAATTTTCGCCAAGACCTATTTTACCATTTGAATATTGTTCCACTTGAACTTCCTGATTTAAAAGACTGCATTGGTGATACCTTATTATTAAGTGAGCTATTTTTTCAGAAGCTGGTTAAACGCTACAAACTCACCCCACCAAACTTTAGCAACACAGCACAACATTATCTAAAAAACTATACATGGCCTGGTAATGTGCGTGAGTTGCACAACTTCTGTGAACGCATGCTGATCTTATTTTCAGGTCAAACCATTGATGTCGGGAATTTGCCAATAGAAATACGCCAACAAAAAAAATCATCCCGCAAATTTCATTTTGACTTACCCGCGCAGGGGATTAAATTAGAACAACTGGAAGTGGATTTATATCAACAGGCAATTCAAAGCAGTTATGGCAATAAAAGCGCTGCTGCGCGCCTACTAGGATTAAGCCGTGATGCTTTTTTATATCGGCTGAGAAAGTACGGATTGCGATAAGGAAAGTCCTGATTTTAATAAATTCTGTTGATATGGAGGAGCTTGCTATAACCTACGAAAGTGCTGCTTTAGTTCGGTCAAAAGAAAGATCACAGAGTAGGAAGCAAAAAAGTGCCGAGTAAACTCTCATGGGGGATTGATGTTTTGAATGGGTTTAGAATAGTATAAGCGCTTATATTTCTTCTCACAGAGTCCTGCATCTGAAAAAGCAGGGAGCTTAGTCAAATGGATAATAAAAAATGGCAGAATTAACACATTTCAATGCACAGGGTGAAGTACATATGGTGGATGTCGGTGCAAAGGATATTACCCATCGAGTAGCTGTTACGGAAGGGCGTATTTTGATGCAAGATGAAACGTTGCAGCACATATTGGCAGGCACCAATAAAAAAGGAGATGTATTAGGTATTGCACGGATTGCAGGCATTATGGCATCTAAAAAAACTGCTGATTTGATTCCTCTTTGCCATCCGTTAGCATTAACTAAAGTAGAAATAGAGCTGACAATCGAACAAAATCCCGCAGCGGTATATTGCAAAACAACCGTTGAAACCAGTGGACAAACGGGTGTGGAAATGGAGGCATTAACCGCAACCCAAATCGCTTTGCTAACAGTTTATGATATGTGCAAAGCAGTTGATCGCGGCATGGAGGTCAGTAATGTGCGTTTGCTTAAAAAGAGCGGTGGAAAGTCGGGAGATTGGACAATAAATACATAAGACTACAAGGTTTTTTTCCTGTCCTATGTATCATATTTTAATCTACTCGCCCTGTGTCTTTGATAGATCTAAAAGATTCAACAACGCACTCTATCAACGCTTGTACAAGTGGATCACGCTTTCTATTCTTCAGATAAGCAAAATTTAAAGGCAAGGTAAATGATTCACCCTGCCAAATTGTTATTAATCCTTCGTCAGCCCAAGGTTGTGCTTCATCTTGGCGTATTAATGCTATTCCTACGCCTGAGCGCAAGAGTGTATTCATTGATCTTTCTGATGATGCATCTGCTACCCATATTGGTTTTATAGAGAAGTCTTGGAATAAGCTGTTAACAAATTTCTGATATGGACAAGATGGAATGGGATAGATCCAAGGGAGTTTTGCAAGATCAGCAACGCTAGCATCTGCAAGTTCTAGAGCCAGTTTGTTTGCACCTGCTACCACGATGGTAGTATCAGTTAAATGAATACTTTCCAGTTCTTTTAGCGGATTTTCTCCAAAATAAAATGAGCCATCCAACGACCCTCTGCGGATTTCATGTAATAACTCTATAGAAATTCCTTCTGCTAGCTGGATTTTTAACTGTGGAGATTTTGCAGTCAGTAACTGATGTAATGTAGATAATCGTAAAAATTCAGCATCGGTATTCAACCCAATCTTCACTGTGCCAGCAAGTTTGCCAGATAAGGTGCTAGCTTCTATACGGAGTTCATTGGTTGTATCCAATACTTGATGGGCTTTTTTAATTAACACTTTGCCATGCTCTGTTAAGCGCATTCCCTTTGGTATACGATCAAATAACTTAACATTTAGCTCTTGTTCTAACGCTTTGATATGCGCGCTAATGGCGGGTTGGCTGGTATAAAGCTGCTCAGCTGCATGGGTAAGATTGCCGACATCAGCAACAGTGACAAAGGTGCGAAGTTGATAGAGTTCCATGCGTATCGTCCATAATAATAAATTATAAGGGTTATCACGTTATCACGAGGGGTGTATTCACAAAATATACAGCTTGCTATCGCGGTTAGAGTACAGTGCTTTTTACACTGCCTAGCAATAACTATAAACTGTAATCGGAATTTCTGATAGCTACCTTCTGTTTAAACGATTAGATAGTTTTCCTGTTTAGAGGCTTAATAAAGACCTCGAAATATTAAGTCAAACAGGAGGTGGTTATTATGTCTGGTGTCTATGTAGAAGCAAAACTTGGTCAGCATTTTGATGTATGTGAAGATGTTGTATTAAATAAAAAAATAACCGATTCATCTTCAAAGGAAAACTTATTTTCTAGAGTAGATGTCTGGATTCAGCGCTCTCGGCAAAGAAAACAATTAGCTCAGTTGAGTCAGCATTTATTGAATGATATAGGGCTTACTGAGGAGATGGTAGCAAAAGAAATTGCTAAACCATTTTGGAAATAGTTTTTTAGAGGGGTGGGTAAAAGTGGGGGATTAATCACCAAATAGATGAATGGTTGCTTAATCCTAATAAAATGTACTTGCAAAACTCACTGGAAAACAGTCAAATAGGAGAATCAGACACATCAAGGAGATTCCCTTATGATTAAATTTTTACTAGGATTTTTTAGTTTTGGATGGCTAAAAGGTCTTGATTTTCTACCCCCCCTTTTATTGCGCATTTTTCTAGCCCCCTTGTTATGGGTTTCTGGGAGTAAGAAACTCGGTCTTTTTGCGGGGAGTGATATCGTTGCCTACAATCCAATGACTTGGTTTGACTCTGCGGGATATCAAGCAGGCGTTGAGGCATTGAGTACAACACCAATGCCATTACCAGAAATTATGAATGGTGTAATCGGTGGTGTTGAAGTCGCTGCTGCTTTCTTACTAGCAATTGGTCTTGCAGTGCGCTGGATATCATTACCATTATTAGTATTAATGGGTTTTGCGGTTTTATTAGCGCTAGGTGGCGATGATATTTTAACGGCTGGCAAAAATATGCTGATGACACATGGCTATACCGATGCAACAGTGGATCAATTAACCTTGGCAGTGATGTATTTCATTATGATCTTATCGTTGTTCTTTATGGGTGCTGGGCGTTTTCTTAGTATTGACTGGTTTTTATACCGCAAACTTCAGCGTAGCATTGATGCAACTGTAACACCCCCATCCTATAAGAATGATCCTTTTAATTTAGATGCCACAACGGATAATAATAAAATCTAAACAAGGAGCTTCTAAAGACTTGGGTTAGCTATATTAAACGGATGCTTTTTAGCATCCGTTTTTATGTATTAATTACTCAGGTAATCGGGTACGCCGTAATAAAACATAAACAGCACCTGTACCACCATCTTTGGGTTGTGCAGAGTGAAATGCAAGAACGCGGGGATGCTGTTTTAACCAGTGATTTGTTTGCCTTTTAATAACAGGTTCTTTGTCACCTGAGCGATGTCCTTTACCGTGGATAATACTAACGCAGCTACCTTCAACTTGAAGAGCAATTTCTAGGAAATGTAAGAGTAATTTTTTTGCCTGATTGATATTCAATCCATGTAAATCAAGCTCATCTATAATAATATATTGCCCTCTACGCAATTTTTTAAACACTCTTTTTTGAATCCCGTCTATTCTGTAGCTGAGATTATCAAGTGGATTGATACTTTGCACCTCAGCCTCATCTGATAAAAAATCAATAATAGATTCTTCACCCTCGATAGAAAATATTTTTTTTTGTTTAGCAACCTTTTTAGTTTGATGATGAACTTTATCCTGTTTAATCTGTGTTATATCTTGAACTGCATCACGAAATAGCTGAAAGTCATCGTCATAATCAGGAGTCGCTGCTTTTTTGAATTGTTTTTTTTGCATCGTTTCATGATTCCAAAGATTGCTATGAGTGATTTCTATTCACTATGTAGTATAAAAAGAGTAATGCATTCTATTTTGTTCAAGAGCAAAGCGGAAGCGCGGAGTTTATAAGCATAGATGGGTACTTTCAATGCTGATATTGAGCAAATAGAGAGCAGAAAGAGTGGTTGATAAAAATAATGAGTAAAATAATCGAATGAATATTTTATTAAGTAATGATGATGGCTTTATTGCACCTGGCTTAAAAGCCTTACATCAACGCCTCATCCAGCAATTTGAGGTAATGGTTGTAGCGCCAGACAGGGATAGAAGTGGAGCAAGTAACTCCCTGACATTGGCGTCACCATTACGCCTAACACAGCAGGATAAGAATTATTTCAGTGTCAATGGTACACCAACAGATTGTGTTCATCTTGCGTTAACTGGATTGTATGATAATCCGCCCGATCTTGTTATCTCGGGAATTAATGCAGGCGCAAATATGGGGGATGATGTTATTTACTCAGGAACCGTTGCTGCTGCAATGGAAGGACGAAACCTAGGGCTCCCCGCTATTGCGGTCTCCATTGCATCGTTTCAGCCACAGCATTTTGCAACGGCTGTTGAGGCAATAGTGGTATTATTGAGACAGTTATCAGGTTTTAACGAAAAATCTGATACTATACTCAACATCAATGTACCTGATATTCCTTGGAATGAGATTAAAGGTTTTCAAGCCACTCGACTGGGAAAACGGCATAAAGCAGAACCTGTTGTTAAAAGTAAAGATCCACGAGGCAATGTGATTTATTGGGTTGGTGCTCCTGGTAAAGAACAAGATGCAGGGGAAGGAACTGATTTTCACGCCGTAGATCAAGGTTATATTTCAGTAACCCCCTTGCAAATAGACCTAACACGCCATCAGGTAATTAACTCAACAACAACGTGGTTGAATACTATTTAAGTTCACGTCGAGCAAACAACTAAGCATGGAAAAATTAGATATAAAAGGCATTGGAATGACATCCCAACGCACGCGGAATCGTTTGATTGATAGAATTGAGCATTTAGGTATAAAAAATGAGGATGTGTTACGCGTCATGCGTTTAATTCCACGTCATTTATTTATGGATGCGGCACTATCAAGTCGTTCCTATGAAAATACTGCCTTACCGATTGGACATGGACAAACAATCTCACAACCTTACATTGTCGCGCGGATGACAGAACTCTTGCTTGAAGGTCATTCTGATAATGACAATAGGTTAGAAAATGTATTAGAGGTTGGAACAGGCTCAGGTTATCAAGCGGCGGTGTTAGGTGGCTTGGTAAAACAGTTGCATACAGTGGAGCGCATCTTACCACTGTACCGTAACTCACGTGATTTACTATACGATATCGGTTATAGAAATATTCATGTACACCATGCTGATGGTACATGGGGATGGCAAAAAAAAGCACCTTATGATGCTGTGATGGTGACCGCTGCACCTGATGAAATTCCTGATTCTTTAATCGAACAATTAAAAATAGGTGGGAGAATGATCATTCCTGTGGGTGAAAATAATGGCAAGCAAATTTTACAGTTAGTCATTCGCACCTCAGAAAATGAGCATACCGTTGAAAATCACGAATCAGTACTTTTTGTACCTTTTTTGCAACAAGACTCCTAATTAAATTCAATAAAAATCATAAAGTCCTTTAAAATGAAGCTGTTTTCTAATATATATAATAAAGTAATTGACTATTCTCGACACAAACATGCAGAAAAGTATCTCGGGGTGCTTAGTTTTGCAGAGTCTTCTTTTTTTCCAATACCACCTGATGTAATGCTAATACCCATGTCATTGGCTGAACCAAGCAAGTGGATTCGTTTGGCTATTTTGACGACCATTGCATCTGTCCTAGGGGGAATAGCAGGTTATTTTTTAGGTGTTTGGGCGATTGATTGGCTACAACCTCTCATTGTAGATTGGGGTTATTCTGAAAAATTTGACCAAGTGAAAGACGTCTTTAGTCGTTGGGGAATATGGGCAATATTAGCCGCTGGCTTTTCTCCTATTCCTTATAAGCTGTTTACCATTACAGCAGGTTTATTGTCAATGGCATTTGTGCCATTTGTTATCGCTTCCATTATAGGTCGGGGACTACGATTTTTTCTAGTGGCGGGTTTAGTAGCAAAAGTTGGCTCAAAAATGGAACCATTGATTATAAAATACATCGAATGGTTGGGGTGGCTGGTTGTTCTTATACTGGTCATAATTATATTTTATTACACAGGTTTGAATCATGGATAGAAAAATTAAATTACTAGCAGCCTCCTCTTTGGTCGTCGCTATGGCGTCAGCATGTACTCCTTATAACGCTAGAACGGGCACTTATGATAATAATGGTTATGGCGCAGGGGCATCGCAAAACTCACAAGGCACATCGCAGAATTCACAAGGGGCATCGCAGAATGCACAGGTAAATAATAATACTAAACAGACAAATAATACACCAGCAAAGACTTGTGCGCCTTGTCGTTCTAATACCACCTATTCTACCAATACAGCAAATGGTAAATATAATCAACAATGGTATATAGACCGTTGGAACAAAGGGCAAAATAAACAAAGCTATACGCCGCCACCTGTAAAAAGATATACACCAGCACCTAGACAAACAACCGACCAAGCTGGCGGACATAATCAACAATGGTATATAGATCGTTGGAATCGACAGCAGCAAACGCAGCACAGCAAGCCTAGATATACACCACCTAAAAAGACATATACGGGTTATGGTGGTGCTAAGCCTACGCCACCCAAGCAGACCTATACGCCAAAGCCGTATACTCCACCACCAGCAAAGCCATATACTCCACCAGCAAAGCCTTACACTCCACCTAAAAAGCCTGCTGCAAACTATTATGACTACAGTAAAGCAGGTGGTTATTCAACATCAAATAAGAAAGTCTACTCAGGGGCAAGTAATTCAGCATCGAATAAAAGTCTTTATACAGGTGCTAGTCGTAGCGCCAATAATACGGCATCTAATAAAAGTATTTATACAGGAAGTTATAGTAATAACACCTACAAGCCCTATGCGCCAAAAACCTATACCGGTGGTGCAAATAGCAATGTTTATTCTAGCTCGTCATCGTCCTCTTCATCCAGCAATAATTCATACAGCGATTCACATGGTGGTGGCGAGATAGCATCGGGCGCTTATAAAGCAGGTGATAGTAATTACAGTGTAAAAAAGGGTGATACCGTATTCTCTGTTATGCGTTTAACAGGTGTTTATTGGAAAGATATTATCAAGAAAAATAGCCTTACTGCACCTTACACCATTTCTCCAGGGCAGACATTACGCCTTAAATAAAGAGTATAGATTGTAGTCATAATGTAAAAGCCTCTGAGAGTCGTTTTCAGGGGCTTTTTTTGTGGGACTAAGACAAACAGGCTCAAGGAAATAACCCACAAATCCTCTTTCTACGTTATCATCTTGAATTATCTAAATTACTGCTTAGTTTTTACTATAAATATCTGAGATAATTCAATTAAAAGTAAAATTTCTGCACAACAAGGTGGATTTCTTACGTTAAACCTCCTGAGGGATTTTCATTGAGTAAGTCTAAAACAGAGCAAGTAAAACCTAACCAATCAAATTTAGTTACTTTTTTGCTGATCATTATCGTGGTCGGACTTTTTTTTCTTTTAATGGATGAATACGAAAAAAAACCATTACAAGCAGATGTTTATATTCAAGCAGGACATGAGGGACGTCTTGTTGGTAATACAGGCTCTGTTTCCGCCTATGGGCGTGAAATAGATTGGACAAAAATAGTCGCGGATGAAGCAACGCGCATTTTACGCAATGCAGGTGTTCGTGTTATTCGTGCACCTGCTGATCAGAAGCGGGAAAGTGTGGTGCTATTAGCATTATCCATCCATTTTGATGGCGCTAAAAAGGCCTGTTCTACAGGCGCTTCAATTGGCTTAAATAATGCTTCTGATAGAAATGCCGCACGTGCATGGAAGCGAATTTATCGAACGGTATTTCCCTTTAAATGGATGCCTGATAATTTTTCAAAAAATCTAAAATATTATTATAACTATCGTTATACCTTAGCAAGTGACGCTGAGTTAGTACTAGAGCTTGGGGAAATGAGCTGCCCAGAACAAGCACGCTGGATGAAGCCACGTTTAAAGAAGTTAGGTGCGTTAGTTGCTTATTTTGCAGCGCAACGAGTAGGGGCTTCTGGAGTAGAAAAACCTGTATTTTAACAGGGTTAGGATTAATAAATTAAGCGCATTCAATCTGAAGTGAAATTTCTATGTTAGAACTTCGGGACGTAATAAAGAAAAGCTGTATACTAAAACTAAAGCATAAAAAAACCCCAGATTTATAATAAATTTGAGGCTTTATTCATATATCTAAACGCTTAATGTATTTAGCTACAACCCTTTGGACGGGGCAAACCAGCAATTTTATTAGCCGATTTAATCAAGCCACCTTTAGGAAAAAGTGAGAATATATATTTATTACTTGAACGATCTTTGCCAAATTTTGTCTTCATTGCCTTCATAAATTTACGAGGCTCGGCTACTTGATTATTCTCATAGAACATTTCACGTGTTAGGTTGATAATATCCCAACTTTCTTCCGTTAAATCACACTGCTCAACATCTGCTGCAATTTTCTTTGCAATATCTTCTGTCCACTCAGAAAGATCTTCCATCCAGCCCGCTTCACTTAATTGAATCGTTTTGCCATCTACTTCAATTTCCATTTTTATTTACCTTTAATTTATACTGTTGAATGCATTCCAGAATAGCATCTCATTATAAGTAAAAATAGAACCCTCGCTGTTAATGTGGGGACTATTCAGAGGTATAATACACGCTATCTCTGATAGTGCCGTATCAATCCATCCCCAATCCACTTAGCTAGTAACTCTCTATTTTGTGGCAATATAATTCTTTTTTGATCACTGCTATTACGAATATTGGCTAATTCAAAATAAACCGCAAGTGGTTTTAAATTCATCAACATATAGAGCTTTCTTGGGATCACTCGCCCTGTATACGATTTTGCTGCCTGAAAATAATTATATTTAGATTTAAAGGTACGATACAAACGCTTAGCAACTTTACGACTGCGTCTAGATTTTGGGGCATGGTAGAAAAACACATCAATACGTTTTTTACTATTGCGAGAGTCGATATGCACCATTAGCGTTATTTGATCTTTGCTTTTATAGCCCTTTTTTCGATAAGAATAAAATAATTTATTAATAATAAAAGCACGATCCCTAAGGCGGGGTCGCTGTGAGCGTGAGATTCTTTTATTGCCTAAATACACTTCATCGGTATCGCATTTCAAATACATATTATCACGAATACCATCATTTAGATCACGCGTAATAATATGCACAATAGCACCACTAGCAATTAGTCTGCGTGCCAATCTCAGCGTGACATCGTATCCATATTCATCTTCACATAGCATATGTCCTTCACGTGTAGCTACTGCCCCTGGATCAGGTCCGCCATGCCCACCAACTAAATAAAATACTTTGCCGCGTAATTTTTTTGAGATAGGTGCTACATAGGCATGTTTTTTACCAAAAAGCGGAAAGTAATTCTTTCTCTTTCCTTTTGTTATTTGTTTTTTTCTTGGAGCGGCTTGTCTTTGTTTGTGATTGTAATTCTTGCTTGTGCAGCCAATATCTTGATAAGAAACCCATAGATCCCGATTATTAATAAAAGAAGCATGACGCAAACCTTTTTGATGTAATCTTTTATTAAAATTCTTAATCTGAAGTGCTTTCTTCCAATCGATACGATGCCCACTATTCAAGGTTGAGCGAATGCTACGACCATTATACCGATAGCGCAAGATGGGTAATTTATAGGTTCTACCCACCTGCAAACGCGAAGATGCGCTGAGACGATTAAGCTGATAAAACTGGTTTTTGTTACATATGGAACCTTGTAAATGATAGCGTGATAGCAGTGAGGCAATCTGATCCCCTTGTTTTGCTTTAATGCTAAGCCAACTGGATGTTACTGCAAAACCTGTTTTTATCGTGATGATAAATAGAATAAGTGCTAAAAAAAACCTTCTCATAAAACTTCCCCCGTACTGTTGTTTAATTTTTATATTTGATTTGGATTTTAGTGACTCTGAATTCTAACATTAGTTCCTATAAATGATAATATATCTATCTTAAATAGTTGAAAAACTAAGAATAGTCTATCGAGTCAAATAGACAATCCAAGTTTAAATAGTGTTCCAATGTATCCGCCAACAAGTCTATCCCTTGTTCACGGAGCGCAAAATAATCTGGGGTTTCCGCCTGATCCAGTCCCGCCCATGTAAGCAATGCATTACATGCTGATGCCTGATCAAACAAACCATGCAGGTAGCTTCCTAATATTTGGTTATCTTTAGACAGTGCACCATCACCATATTGATCAAATATAATTGCAGAATGATCTAATGCTTTGCCTGTACTAATCCCTGTATGAATTTCATAACCAGAAACTAGCGCACTCTCCTTCAAGTTTAATTTTCCACTACATCGCTTTAATTGCTTTTGTTGATGTAGAGTCGTTGTAAAATCCATGAGTGAAAATGCATCACTACTTCCTGCCACGCTTTCTGTGCCATCAGGGTCATGAATTTGTTTTCCCAGCATTTGAAAGCCACCACAAATGCCTATAACTTTACCGCCATAGCGCAGATGTTTTTGCAATTTTTTATGCCAATTATATTGCTGTAGTGTCTGTAAATCATCACGTGTATTTTTACTGCCTGGCAGAATAATCAAATCACTGGGGGGCAATGGCTGTGTAATATCAACAAACTGTAAATTTACCTGTGGATGCAAACGCAAAGGATCAAAGTCCGTATGATTACTGAGATGAGGAAGTCGTGGGACACTGATATTAAACAGTGCATTATCTGGCACATTGCTTTGCAGATTTAAACTATCCTCTGCTTCAAGATAAAGCGTTTTAAGATAGGGTAATACCCCCAGCACAGGCTTTCCTGTCTTTGCTTCAAGCCATTCAATACCTGATGTTAGTAAGCTAGGATCACCCCTAAAACGATTGATAATCAATCCCTTAATACGTGCCTGTTCAGATTCTGATAATAAAGCCAATGTCCCTACTAATTGCGCAAACACACCGCCACGTTCAATATCTGCCACCAATATTACAGGGCAATCAACCGCTTCAGCAAAGCCCATATTGGCAATATCATGCTCCCGCAAATTAATTTCCGCAGGGCTTCCTGCCCCCTCGACAATCAGATAATCATACTGCTGTTGTAAGTGTTGCCATGATGCTAAAACATAAGGCATCACCATCGGCTTGTAAGCATGGTAATCACGCGCACCCATTTGCCCACTGACTTTGCCATGAATAATAATTTGCGAACCCGTTTCTGAATTAGGCTTTAGCAACACAGGGTTCATATTCGTATGCGCTTCAAGCCCACAAGCTTGTGCTTGTACCGCTTGTGCGCGTCCAATTTCCCCACCATCAATGGTCACGGCACTATTCAATGCCATATTTTGCGGCTTAAAGGGAGCAACGTTTATGCCACGACGTTGCAATAGACGACATAAACCTGTGGCAATGGCTGTTTTGCCCGCATCGGATGTTGTGCCTTGAACCATTAGAGAGGGTATTTTCCTCACTGCTCAAAACTCCAGCGTAAAAGTGCATTTTGGATTTTTTTTCCACGTCCTTTATTCGTTTTTTTACCATTATGCAGAATAACAATTACTAACCGTTTACCGTGTCGATTGAGCATATAGCCTGCAATAGCGGTGACATTATTCAATGTACCCGTTTTCATATGGGTGCGTCCAGCTAAGTCACCTTTACGGAAGCGACTTATCATCGTTCCATCCCGACCTGATATTGCTAGCGATGCCATAAACTCTGGCATATAAGGCTCACGATAAGCCGTTTCTAGTAACTGCGCCATCTGTCGTGCGCTAATTCGTGCGATGCGTGACAACCCTGAGCCATTATCAATCACCATGCCATTAGTTTGAATATTGTTCTTTCTAAGCAGTTGAATAACTGCCTCTCGCCCTTTTTTCAAGGTCGCTGGAGAGCCATAGACTTTAGCACCTAGTGTCAATAAAACCTGACGCGTCATGACATTATTACTCCATTTATTAATCAGGCGGATTTGCTCTCCCAATGTTGCTGATGAATTACTATGAAGACGTCTATCCCCTGACTGTTTTTTAGCAATTCGTAGCATGCCATCGATTGTGCCACCTTGCTCCCTCCAAAAATCACGGAAGCCATTAAAAGCATGTTCTTCTGCGCTTGATAGTGAGCGTAAAATAAATTTTTGCCCACATTTTTTGGAATACCATCCTTTAATAGTCAATGTTTGATCTTCTTCATAACTAAATTTAGGGCGATAGTGTGAACGTCGGCAACGCTTATCCGTATATTTAATTTCGTTATTAAATTTAAAATAAGGAATAGCAGGATAAGGAGTGACCTCTATGGTTTTATTTTCCTCATCAGGTGTAAATAAAAAGCGCGTAGACTGAAAATTAAACATCAAAGCAGAGGGTGCTGCGTTATAAGTGCGGAAGGGTTGATTATCAAATGCCGCAGGGTTGAAATCACCAATATCAAAATAGCTATTATCAATAATGACATTGCCCTGAATATGTTTAAGCCCTTTTTCACGTAACCCTCGTACAAATTTACTATAATTTTCATACGATAAAAATGGATCACCATAACCTTTGATAATTAAATCCCCCACCAAAGTTTCATCCACAATTTCACCACGCACCCAAGCCTCCGTGCGCCATGAATAATGAGGTGATAATATTTTCAATGCGGCATAAGTTGTCAGCAACTTTATGGTAGAAGCAGGAGAACGAATCACATCAATATTATGTGCTAATAACGGTTGTTTAGCATTTAAATCACGCACATACACACTGATATTTTCAGTAGGAATTTTATATTTTTTTAATAGTGTTAAGAGGCTGTCGGGGAGTATTTCAGGCGTTCCCACATTGGCAGTATCATCAATAAAATGCGTTTGCGCTAATTTTGGAGCGGGTAATGGCTCCTCTATATGTCTAGTAGTTGAAGTACTGGAAGATAAACTCTCTGCCCCTGCACGCGTGCCTACCAATGAGAGGCATATCAATAGAAGGAGTATGTATAAAGGTGTATTATTTTTATTATTCATATTATCAGCAAGATAAAAAAATTTAGAGTATATCTATCTTGGCTGGGATATTAAAGTAAACATCCAGACAATTAATGGTTACCGTTCTGGATTGAAAGATCAATTGCAATGCTGTTATTTTAGTCTTTATTTTCCAATACAAAAATTACTAAATATCTCACCTAATAAATCATCTGGTGTATAGCGCCCTGTAATCTGCCCAAGTGTGTCTTGTGCTAAACGTAGTTCTTCTGCCATTAGCTCGCCTGCATTGTATTCTTTTAGCTGAATTTCGGCATTGTCTACCGCTTGCTGGGTTTCTTCTAATGCTTGCAAGTGACGACGGCGGGCAATAAAGCTATCTTCAACTTCACTTTGATAGCCCATTCGTTGCTTTAATTCTTGTTTTAACTCTGTTATGCCTAGTTGTTGTTTGGCGGATATATAGAGTTTATTATCACGTTGTCCTGCGCTGGTATTATTTAAGTCTATTTTATTATGGACTTGAAGAATGGGGAGATTTTTAGGTAGGCGCTCTAGAATATTTTGATTGTCTTTACTATCACGCTCCGTTTCATCATGCAGTAGTAAAATCAGATCTGCTTTTTTAATTTCTTGCCATGCACGCTCTATACCAATTTTTTCTACAGGATCATCACTATCACGCAGTCCTGCGGTGTCGATAATATGAAGTGGCATTCCATCTAAACTGATAGTTTCGCGTAGTACATCGCGTGTGGTTCCTGCTATTTCAGTGACGATGGCGGTGTCACTGCCTGATAGGGCATTCAATAGGCTAGATTTTCCTGCATTAGGTTTGCCTACGATGACTAATTGCATTCCTTCACGCAATAGGCTGCCTTGCTTGGCTTTATTAAAGATGACTTGTAGTTGCTGTTTAATCTTTTCAAGATGGTTGGTAACGGCTTTATCTGCAAGAAAGTCTATTTCTTCTTCAGGGAAGTCCAAGGCGGCTTCTACATAGACACGTAGTTCGATCAATCCTTGTAATAATTCATCAATAGCAGCTGAAAAATGCCCTTGTAGTGAGCGCAAAGCTGAGCGTGCTGCTTGTTCTGAGCTGCTGTCGATTAAATCTGAAATGGCTTCTGCTTGCGCTAGATCCATCTTGTCATTTAGAAAGGCACGTTCTGAGAACTCTCCTGGTCTTGCTAACCGTGCGCCTAATGCTAAACAGCGCTTAAGTACCATATCTAAGACAATGGGACCACCATGTCCTTGAAACTCTAGAACATGTTCGCCTGTGAAAGAATGGGGCGAGGGGAAGTAAATGGCAATACCACTGTCTATTATTTCTTGCTGATCAGATTTGAATTCACTGTAAACTGCTTTGCGTGGGGGAGGGGTTAAGCCAAGTATTTGATTGGCTATTTTGCAACAGAGACTCCCTGATACGCGAATGATGCCGACGCCACCACGTCCTGGTGGCGTGGCTACTGCGACGATGGTGTCTTGGGGTGCTATCATTTTATTGAACCACGGAACAGGCAGGATAAAATAAATAATGTTACAAAGGCGTTCTTTATGCCTTTGTAAATGTTATCTATGAATCCTTTTTAATAAGTAATTTTTTGCCTAGCGCAATAACACTGGTGCTTTTACCTGCTTCAATTTGACGGGTAATAAACCATTGCTGTGCGATGGAAAGAAGATTATTCACGACCCAATATAGAACCAAACCTGCGGGGAAGAAGAGGAACATAACGGTGAAAACGATGGGCAAAAAGGCAAATATCTTCTGCTGCATTGGATCCATTTGTGGTGGATTCAATTTTTGCTGGAAGTACATACTAGCGCCAAAAATTAATGGCAAGATATAGAAAGGATCAAGTACTGATAAATCTTGATACCATCCCAACCATGGAGCTTGGCGTAATTCTACGCTTTCTAGTAGTACCCAATAGAGTCCCATAAAAACAGGCATCTGGATTAGCATGGGCAAACAGCCACCCAGCGGGTTGATTTTTTCCTTACGGTAAAAATCCATTGTTGCTTTTTGTTTGGCTTGTGGGTCACCTTTAAAACGCTCATTCAGCTCTTTAATTTTTGGTGCCATTTTTTTCATTTTTGCCATTGAGCGATAACTAATGGCAGAAGGATAGAAGAAAACTATTTTAATCAGTAGGGTAACGAGAATAATCGTCCAACCCCAGTTGCCTACAACATTATGGATGGATTGCATAATCCAAAATAAGGGCTTAGAAACAAAGCTAAAGACACCATAGTCTACAGTTAGATCAAGACCATGTGAAATTTTTTCCAATTCTGCCTGATTTTTTGGTCCAACATAGAATTGATTGCTAAAAACACCTTTTGTTCCTGTGGCAATCTGCTGTTGTGGAGATTTAACGCCCATGATATAGCGATTGTTTTTCTGGATGTAATTAGTGTAATAGGTGTTCTTCTCTTCTTTAGGCGGTATCCATGCGCTAACAAAGTAGTGCTCTAGCATCGCTGCCCACCCCCCTTGAATCACACTGCTTACTTTTTCATCTTCCATATCAGAAAAGCTTACTTTCTCATATTTTTCGTTATAGTAAGCGGCCCCCACATAGGCTTGTATACCCATCATCATTCCACCTGATGAGCTTTTTGTACCATGTGTTAATTGCTGATAATTATTACCTTTCCAGACGGTTCCACTTTGGTTATCAACTTCCTGATCAATGGCTACAAGGAAGCTTCCTTCTTTAAAGGTAAAGCGTTTAGTGACCGTTATACCTTTTCCATTTGTCCATGTTAGTGGCACCACTAGTTCTGTACTACCATCTAATAGCTCATAGCTACTCTGCGGCGAACTGAACTGTGCATAATGGTTTGGTGCTAGACCCTGTGCCGTACTTATAAGTCCTGATTGCGCAGCGTAAGCTTTAGCACGATCTAATACACGCACGGGGTTATCTTTTTCTTCGAGACTTATAGGATAGGTTAATAAATCAGCCTGAATAATAGAGCCACCTTCTGTACTGATAATAATATCGAGCACATCTGTTTTAACGTGTATCTCACTGGCTTTATTGGCTTGTACAACCTCGGTTGGCACAGCACTGGTGGCTGCGGGTGCAGTCGCAACGCCTTCTGGAATATCTAATCTATTCCCGCTATTGCCATTATTATTAGGAATATTTTGCGTGGTTGCCGCGCTACTTGCTTCTGTAATAACGGGCTTCGGTGCATGATCTTCCATCCATGCCATCCAAATTAAATAGCTTAGAAACAGCAGGGCGAAATACAATAGGGGGCGTTGTTGATCCATTATCTATATCTATCCTTAAAAAAGGCAATTAATTGACGACATGCAGGGAATCTTGGGGTTAATGAATAAAAATTCAATAACCATTATTGGCTAAGTTTCTTTTGTATATAGCGCCATTGCTTTTCTAGCTGTTGCAGTATTTGCTCATTTGTCAGCTTAGTGGCGGAAGGGCGGCACATGGCAATTATATCGATTGAAGGAAGTTGATGCTGTCCATTTCTAAAACTCTCACGAAGCAGACGCTTGATACGGTTACGATCAACTGCACGTTTGGCACTTTTTTTGGCAATGGCTAAACCTAAACGAGGATGACCCTGATCGTTTAGCCTGACCAACAAGGTAAATGATTGATTACCAAAACGACGCGCATCAGCAAACACATGACTGTATTGTTCAGCAGTCAGTAAGCGAAGTTCTCTTGGGAAAGTGCGCCCTAGCATTACTTAGCTCGGTAATCGGTAAAGGGCTAACATTTTCACTTTAATTGTCTACGCCTGATTATTTAAGGTGCAAGACGAGCGCGACCTTTTGCGCGACGAGACTTTATTACCTTACGTCCACCGACGGTACGCATGCGTGAGCGAAAACCATGGGTACGCTTGCGCTTAAGATTGCTTGGTTGGAATGTTCTTTTCATGACTTATACCTGATAATGCGTAGTTACTTAGCCTTGGCAACGCTCTCAAAAAATATTGCAAGGCGAAAGGGCGTGAAAAATAGTCTAACAACGCTCTGTTGTCAACTGTTTTGCTGGCTATATCGAATATTTACAATATCTGAAAATAATTTAAGCAAATACTAAATCTAATTAAAACAATATGATGATCATGAAAACGAAAATCACAGTATAGATAAGTTATTTAAATCATTAAACTTATCAGTGTGTTGCAATCAATCATTACTAATTTATTTTATTGGGTAAATATTAATTTGCTTGTGGATAAGTATCTAATTGAAGTATTATTAGCGTGATAAAACTCGGTAATACAGTACCACCAAGATTACAACTTTGATGTAAACTACTCAGCCCCGTACCCAACAAAAACGTCAATAACATACAAAGACCTTGCTCATGGATATACCATTCATTGCCTAGATGAACAATCAAAAATCGCACCAATACCCAATCATCAAAAATAACACTGTATTCTTAAACCCCTCATCAATAAGGAATATTGCATAATGCTCTGGCAACAATGTTTAAAACACCTAGAACAAGAGCTTCCAGACCAAGAGATCAACACATGGTTACGCACACTTCATGGAACTCACCATGATGATTCACTTTTCTTGCTTGCCCCTAATGAGTTTGTATTACAGCATGTACGCGAACATCATTTATCAAGAATTAGCAAATGTGCTCGGACTATAACAACAAATAATGCGACACAAGTTTTTATACAGATAGGCTCCTCCACACCCGTAGTGAATGCAAAAACAGCTCAACCCTCGCTACAAGTTAATCCTCAAAAAAATGAAGCCGCCCAGTCCTTTTCAAAAAATCAACCCAAGCCTGTTAATGTAAAGCATTTATTTACCAATAATCTTAACACTGGAATGCTCTTTGATAACTTTGTTGAAGGTAAGTCAAACCAACTAGCCCGTGCCTCTGCACTACAGGTTGGTGAGAATCCTGGGTTATCTTATAATCCATTATTTATTTATGGTAGTTCGGGATTGGGGAAAACGCATTTAATGCATGCCATCGGTAACAACATTCTTGAAAATGACCCAAATTCGCATGTTGTCTATCTTACCTCTGAAAATTTTGTTAACGATTTAGTTAGTGCTCTGCGGAATAACCAGATCAACGAATTTAAAACGTTCTATCGTAGTGCGGACGCACTGTTAATTGATGATATACAGTTCTTCGCGGGAAAAACACGTTCAATGGAGGAGTTCTTTCATACGTTTAATACCCTGCTGGAAGGGCAGAAGCAAATCATTCTCACCAGTGATCAATACCCACGAAATGTCGAAGGTATTGATGACCGTTTACGAACTCGCTTAAACTCAGGACTATCAGTCTCAATTGATCCTCCTGATCTTGAGACCAGAGTAGCCATTCTGCGTAAGAAAGCAGAAAGTTTTTCATTAGTACTACCAAATAATGTGTCATTTTTTATTGCAGAGCGCTTTAAATCTAATGTGCGTGACTTAGAGGGCGCATTACAGAAGGTCATTGCAACTCTGCGCCTACGTCAGCAAACTGACATCACTCTTGATTTTGTGCATGATGCATTACATGATCAATTAGCCAATCAAACCCTATTGATTACCGTTGAAAGCATCAAAAAAACGGTAGCGCAACATTATAATATACGTGTATCAGACCTTAACTCTCCTCGTCGCACACGCTCAATTGCTCGCCCACGTCAAATTGCAATGTCACTAGCAAAAAAACTGACTAATCATAGCTATCCTGAAATAGGTGAAAACTTTGGTGGCAAAGATCATACTACGGTGATGCATGCTTGCAAAAAAGTAACAGAATTACGCCGTACTGACCCCTTAATAGAAGAAGGTTACAATATTCTTCTACGTATCCTAACCTGTTGATATATGATACGGCAATAACCTGTGTATAACCTGTGTATATCTAGTGGATAACAAGTGGATAAAGTATGATGAAATTTAAAAATACGACTTATCCACATTTTATCCACAGGTTATACAGTACTTATACATAGCTTTTACTACTATATTTTTAAGTATATACTGCTGATAATACAATGTTTATTCGACTTATCCACATTTTTATACACCCCCTACTACTACTACTAAATTATACTATATAAAAAAATTATTAATATGAAACTAACTATCTCAAGAGACATACTGCTCGATCAACTTTCAAATGTTATTGGCG
Organism: Cocleimonas sp.; assembly: GCA_023146675.1. Taxonomy (GTDB): domain Bacteria; phylum Pseudomonadota; class Gammaproteobacteria; order Thiotrichales; family Thiotrichaceae; genus JAGLBW01. Next base: position 22,429 of record JAGLBQ010000172.1, read on the forward strand.
CAATAGAGAAAAAACATACAAAAAAGATACTGGAAAATATTTATATCTCAATGCAAGACGATGTACTTCATGTTGTTGGTACAGACCTTGAGATAGAACTATCCAGTCAAACCCAAATAATCTGTGAAGAACAAGGCACAATCACCACCACTGCATGGAAAATATTAGAAATATGCAAAGCCTTGCCTACGGATAGCTTTATTGTTTTAGAAACAGATGATCATCGTCTCTACTTGAGAGCAAATAGGAGTAATTTTGAGTTATCCACACTACCTGCTGATGAATATCCATTATTAGATGATATTAGCTTTAGCGATGAAATCATTATTCGTGAAAATGTATTAAAAGGTTTATTAAATGCAACTGCATTTTCTATGGCTAATCAGGATGTGCGCTATTATTTGAATGGTTTATTATTGGCAGTAAGTGATGGCTTGGTCAAAGCTGTAACAACAGATGGTCACCGCCTTGCTATTAGTGCATATCAGAGAGATGATAACAATGGATCTGATATTGAAAAAAGTATTATTATACCGCGTAAAGGTGTTTTGGAACTCTCAAGAATTCTAGATGCCAGTAGTGAGATCCCATTAGCGCTCTATTTGAGTGATAACCATATCAGAATACAAAAAGAAGATATTCGCTTCACCTCGAAGCTTATAGATGGCAAATACCCTGATTATCAGGCGGCCATACCTGCATCTAGTACTTATCAAATTGAACTTGAGCGAATATTATTCAAAGATACACTCTCACGTGTTGCCATTTTATCAAATGAAAAATTTAGAGGGATACGCTTAAGTTTTGATAAAGGAGTAATGAAATTACACTCCACCAATCCTGAAAAAGAATCCGCTACTGAAGAAATAGATATAGAATACAGTGGGGAATTATTGGAGATTGGTTTTAATGTTAGTTATCTATTGGATGCGATCAACCATATAAAAGCAGATACCATTATATTGCACCTGAGTAATCCTGATAGCAGTGTTTTAATAACCACAGGCGGTGTAGAGTCCGATAGTCTTGCTACAAAATATGTGGTAATGCCGATTCGATTATAAATACAAATGATTCTTACTACTATCTAATATTTTATTGAGGAGTAATAGCTTATTGACTATAATAATGCATAAGGTGGATTTATTTTTGAATTATTAATCAGTAGCTTAGAGCGGAGATGTAAACAAAAATTCTTAACGTTTTATGAAGCTTAATAATATACATATTGAAAACTGCCGTATGATAGCGACTGCTGATATGACGTTATCATCGGGTATTAATTTAATTATTGGCAAAAATGGGGCAGGTAAATCAAGTTTAATCGAAGCATTCTCTATTCTCTCAACGGGTCGATCTTTTCGCACTAGGCGAATTAGCGAAGTGATTCGTTGGGATTGCACAACCTTATTAATCACGGCTAACATTTTTTCTTCTGGATCAACTTCGCATATCGGCATTGAAAAAAAACAAGGCGAAACACGAATACGCATTGATCAACGCGATATACGTTCACAGGCTGAATTAAGCCAACATCTACCTGTTACGACCATAACACCTGATTCCATTGGGCTTATTATGGGATCACCCTCTGTAAGACGTCGTTATCTTGATTGGATTGGATTTTATCTATTGCCTAATTTTCATCAGGTTTGGAAGCATCACCAAAGAATATTAAAACAACGCAATGCTTGTTTGCGCAATAATCAGCTAACAACTGATTTCAACTATTGGACTAAGGAGTTGATAAGTATTCAAGCAACCTTGTATGAGAAAAGACACGCAATTTTGGCTTTACTAGAAACTAGGGTTAATACATTCCGCAAAAAACTCTTACCTGATAAGCATGTTTCCCTCTCATTAAGTAATGGTTTTCCTTCCATTGACACGTTTGAGAACGGAAATAACCTAGCATTTTACCAAAGTAAGCTATCTCAGGAATTAAAATTAAAACGGACATTATATGGTCTGCATAAATCAGATTTGAAAATCTATATTAATGACAGTCCTGCCCATATTGCTGCATCACGTGGAGAACTAAAACTACTATCAATATTGCTTTATCTGGCACAAAGTGATGTTTTGACTAAGCGAGGTGTTACATCGGGGATTATTATTATTGATGATGTTATTTCAGAGTTAGATAAAAAAAATCAATTGATATTATTTCAAGCGCTACAGTCATTAAAACAACAGATTATTTTAACAGCACCTATCAAGTCAAAAATATGGAAGGGGAATAATATAAAGATGTTTCACGTGAAACATGGTGAGGTATCAGAAGTAAGTTAAGAGTGCTGGCTATTCACTTTGCTAGATATACTAGCCGTATTAAATCATTATTTAGATAGAAAAAATGCTACACTAAATGCCTATTCAAAAGGATTAATAGTATGTCAGAAGAACAAGTTTACGACTCCAGTAATATTAAAGTATTAAAAGGTTTGGAAGCGGTAAAAAAGCGTCCAGGCATGTACATTGGTGATACTGATGATGGTACAGGCTTACATCATATGGTGTTTGAAGTCGTTGATAATTCTATTGATGAGGCGTTAGCGGGACATTGTTCTGAAATCAAAGTGGTTCTTAAGTCAGATGGCTCTGTGTTAGTGTCAGATGATGGTCGTGGTATTCCTGTTGATATGCATGAAGGTGAAGGAATTCCTGCTGCTGAAGTTATTATGACAGTGTTGCATGCAGGTGGAAAGTTTGATGATAACTCCTACAAGGTCTCAGGTGGTTTACATGGTGTCGGAGTTTCCGTCGTTAATGCCTTATCCGAAGATTTAACATTAACCATTCGTCGTCATGGAAAAATACACCAACAGACCTATGCTGATGGTGCGCCTACGTCGGTATTGAAAGTCATCGGTGACTCAGAGTCAACAGGAACAGAGATCCGTTTTCTACCGAGTAAAACGACCTTTGCGATTACTGAGTATAATTTTGATATATTAGCCAAGCGTTTGCGGGAACTCTCTTTTCTTAATTCTGGTGTGAGAATTAACTTAGTCGATGAACGTGGCGAAGGAGAGCAAATTGTCTTTGAATATGAAGGTGGAATAAGGTCATTTGTAGAGCATCTAAATAAAAAGAAAACGGCACTACATGATAATATTATTTACATCCTGACTGAAAAAGACGATGTTGGGGTTGAAGTTGCCTTGCAGTGGAGTGACTCCTATCGTGAAAATATTATTTGCTTTACCAATAATATTCCACAACGAGATGGTGGAACACATTTGTCAGGTTTTCGTACAGCACTCACTCGCACCTTAAATCAATATATTGAAAAAGAAGGTGTAGCCAAAAGAGAAAAAGTCTCACCAACAGGAGATGATGTTCGAGAAGGATTAACCGCTGTTGTTTCTGTCAAAGTACCTGATCCAAAATTCTCCTCACAAACAAAAGATAAACTTGTTTCGTCAGAAATACGCGGAATTGTAGAGTCTGCGATTAGCGAGCGACTTAATGAGTTCTTATTAGAAAATCCAGTTGAAGCAAAAATAATAACAGCTAAAGTTGTCGAAGCGTGCAGAGCAAGAGAAGCCGCTCGTAAAGCACGAGAAATGACTCGTCGTAAAGGTGCGTTGGATATTGCGGGTCTTCCTGGAAAGTTGGCAGATTGTCAGGAAAAAGATCCTGCCCTCTGTGAAATATATCTAGTGGAGGGCGACTCCGCTGGCGGTTCAGCTAAACAAGGTCGTGCCAGAAAAACACAAGCTATTTTGCCTTTGAAAGGTAAAATTCTCAATGTGGAAAAAGCGCGTTTTGATAAAATGCTTGGGTCAGCAGAAGTAGGGACGTTAATTACCGCATTAGGTTGTGGCATAGGAAAAGAAGAATTTAATCCTGATAAATTACGTTATCACCGTATTATTATTATGACGGATGCGGATGTCGATGGTTCTCATATTCGTACGCTATTATTAACTTTCTTTTATCGCCAAATGAAAGAATTAGTCGAGCGTGGGCATATTTATATTGCTCAGCCCCCCTTATATAAAGTTAAAAAAGGCAAGCAAGAACGTTATCTAAAAGATGAAGCTGAAAGAGAAGAGTACTTGTTGAATTTAGCAATGGAGAACTCAGGCTTATATTTACATGACGGAACGCCTCCCATAAAAGAAGAAGCACTAGAGAATTTATCCAGTCAGTTTTTACGCGTGATGGCAATGATACGTCGTTTATCACAGCGTTATGATGCAGAAGTATTAGAGTCTTTATTATTTACCCCAATGGGTTTTGTGGATGATTTCACAGGAAGTAATGTTGAGCAATGGCTGGTTAATGCATGTGGTGCTTTGAATGAAAAATTCAACGGTACTAGACACTATCAGGCAAGATTAAAAGATGGCTCGGATGAAATATGGGCGGTTGAGTTGATTATTCGTTTACACGGTGTTGATAATACTCAGGTCTATAATAAAGATCTATTTATGTCGCCTGAGTTGCAAGCATTGATAAAAGTGAATCAGGAGCTGGATGGCTTATTAACAAAAGAGTCATGGATACAGCGCGGAGAAAGAAAGGAATCTATTGAACGTTTTGATCAAGCCATAAAATGGTTAATGAAAGAAGCACAAAGAGGGCTAAGTATTCAGCGCTATAAAGGTCTTGGTGAAATGAATCCTGATCAGCTTTGGGAGACAACAATGGATCCTGAAACGCGACGGATGCTACAAGTGAGAATTCAGGATGCTTATCAGGCAGATGAGGTGTTCTCCACGTTAATGGGGGACTTAGTTGAGCCGCGTAGAGAGTTTATAGAAAAAAATGCCCTCTCTGTTTCTAATCTAGATGTTTAGGAATGCTCACATGTCCTGATGCTATAACATAACACGGAAGTTGTTTCGCACATGTTTCTAAGCAGGTTTAGATAGAATTAACCTTATAAATATCACAAAGGTTGTGTGCTATTCAGTATTTAGACAGTGTGATAAGGATAATATAAAGGTTGATTATTAGGGGAATAGGAAGAAGAAATAATGAAAAATAAATTTAAATTTTTACCGCTAAGTATGGCTTTTATTATTGGATTATCATTAACAGCATGCTCAAGTAATGCGGTAGTTCAAGATACGAGTCAAGTTGTTGTATCAAATCAAGCTGAAAAAAAGGTAACTCCCCTTAGAAGAATAACAGCTAAGAAAAAGGTTGCTATGAAAAAAGTTAAACCTGTTTCAATTGCCAATAAAACTAAGAAAGTTTATAAAAGAAAATACAATCAGAAAAAACAAAAACGTCACTATATAGTGAAAAAGAACAGAAAATATAATCCTAGGTCGCAACTAAATACGAATCATAGAAAGTCTGTAGCAAGAAAAAATCAAACGACTATAAGGAATGATGCAATACGAAGAACCGCGCATGAAAAATACTTTGCAATAAAAAAAGAGTCGCACAGAAAATATCAGCAAATGCAGCAACAATCGAAATACCGACCGACATACAGAAAAAAATACACGCCAAGAAAAAAATATACACCAAGAAAAACATACAGACCAAGAAGAAAACCTACCTATAAAAACTACGCAGCACGAAAAAAACCAAACGTCAGAAGACCTTCTGTGCGAAGAAACACGCCAAGTTTTCCTAATGCCTCTTTCGCCAAAGCACTATCAAATGCTGCGGTAGGACGGACACGTTCGAGAGTAAGATATGATGGCAGATATGTGAATATTGCTTATCCTTGGGGTGATGTTCCGAGCAATATTGGTGTATGTACTGATGTCGTTATTCGCTCATACCGTCGCTTAGGCATAGATTTGCAAAAAGCAGTACATGAAGATATGTCGAATGGTGGTTTTTATGATTATCCTAATGTAAAAAAATGGAATTTAAGAGCGCCTGATAAAAATATAGATCATCGACGTGTTTATAATTTACAAGCATTTTTCCGCCGCCATGGTGCGCAGCTGCCCATCACCCGTAATCCTAATCATTACAAACCAGGTGACTTAGTAACGTGGATGGTAGGACCTAATTTACCGCATATTGGTGTGGTAGTAGAGCAGCGTTCAAAAGCAGATCCGCGTCGTCATATGATCGTGCATAATATTGCTCATGGTCCTCAAATGGAGGATATTCTATTTCGATTCCGTATTACAGGACATTACCGTTATAATAAAAATAATCGCTTAATAGCACCACGACGCTTTAATACAAACGTTGCGGTTAACACCATTACAACTGACTATAAGCGTATCATGAGGGAGTTATCTGCAAGCTCTGCTAGAAAAAATAATAAAACTAATGTCAGAAATAAAAAACCCAGAGCGAAGGTTAACATCGCACAATTGAAGTCAGAATCAGGTATTTCTGATGCTGATATAAAAGCATTACTTAGACAATAGGAAGGATACTACGATGGCAAGAACACCCTCAGTCATGATAGAGCTAGGAACAAAAGCTCCTGAGTTTTCACTATTAGAACCAGCAACAGGCAAGGTAATATCTCTAGAAGACTTTTCTAGCCAGCCAATATTGGTTGCATTTATTTGTAATCATTGCCCTTATGTCATACAGATGAAGGATGTTTTTGCCAGTTTTACAGCAGATTATATGCAAAAAGGTTTAACGGTTGTGGCTATTAATGCAAATGATGTTGAAAACTATCCTGATGACTCTCCTGAGAAAATGATAGCGGATGTTAATGAGTATAATTATAGCTTCCCCTATTTGTATGATGAGACGCAGGCGGTAGCACAGGCATATCAAGCAGCCTGTACACCAGACTTTTATTTATTTGATGCGAATCATGCCCTTTATTATCGTGGGCAATTTGATAGTGTGCGTCCAGGAAGTGACCAACCTGTTACAGGAGAAGATATGATAGCAGCAGTTGATTTGTTGCTGGCAGACCAGCCTGCTCCAGAAGGGCAACTTGCATCATTGGGCTGTGGTATTAAGTGGAAGCAGGGTAATGAGCCAAGCTAGCTAGAAGTGAGAATTTATAAATTCTTAATCAACTCTCCAAGTAACTTAAATTCCTCAAAATGCACACTCCCTTTCCTCCATGTTAAGCCTATTTTTCTACAGGTAGCATCAGGTAGAGGGTAAGTTTCCACCGTAGTATTTTGTAATAATGCTGATCCTTGAGATATTTCTGTCAGATAGGTAATGCCAATCTCTGCATCCACCATGCCAATGAGTGTTAATAGACTACTTGCCGAAAAGTGACTCACACTGTCCTGATTTCTTAATGACATGCTGATAAAGCATGTCATATAAGCAATGCCCATTTTCTAGCAGCAAAATACTTTCAGGTAGTTTATTAATATCATAATGATCAGGCGGAAGAATTTTGCTCTGCTTCTTACGCGCAAGTAAAAACCTATCCTCAAATAATGGCATGCTTTTGCAGTATTACCAAAATGTTGATATTTTTCCAGCGCAATAAAATACTGTAATTATTTAATGGTCGGTAATTTCATTGATCTATTTTATAGGATACAACAATAGAAATAATCTGTTTTACTGATTTTAAATAGAGAGATACACTCCTAATTGCTCAATCAAGTGATCGAGTTAAAATAATTAGGAATAAAATATGTTTGAAAATAAAGAAGGACAACGCATACCAGACGTTACCTTTCATACCTACCAAAACAATGGCTGGATTGATGTCAATAGTATCGATTTATTTGCAGGAAAAACGGTTGTACTTTTTTCATTACCCGGAGCATATACCCCAACGTGCTCATCAGCACATGTCCCCCGCTTTAATCAATTACAACCTACCCTTAAAGCAAACGGTGTTGATGATGTGATTTGCATCTCTGTCAATGATACGTTTGTGATGAATGAATGGGCGCAAGACCAAAATGCAGATAACATCACTTTTATCCCTGATGGTAATGGTGACTTTTCCGAAGCGATGGGTTTGCTGGTCGATAAAGAAGAGTTAGGATTTGGTAAACGCTCGTGGCGTTATTCTATGCTGGTAAAAGATGGTGTGATTGATAAAATGTTTATTGAGCCAAACCAACCAGGTGATCCATTTGAAGTTTCTGATGCCGATACCATGCTTGAATACATCGCGCCAAATGCAGAGCGTCCACTGAATGCAACTATCTTCACACGTAAAGGATGCCGATTTTGCGCTAAGGCAAAAGCAACGTTAACCGAAAAAGGTATAGAGTTTGAAGAATTAGTCCTAGGTAGAGACTATACTGACCTAACGTTACGTGCTGTATCTGCTGGTAGCTCAGTACCACAAATATTCATTGATGGAGATTTAGTGGGTGGATCTGATGATTTAGATGAGTGGTTTGGTGCGTAAGATTTTATTTTAAGAATATAAATATACAAAGAACACTCACCACTGAATAGAAATATAAGGAAACACATAATATTAATTTTTCTGTGTTTGATATTTTCCGTGGTGAGTCTCTTTATAATGCTATAAGGAAAACAATATGAGCAATCACTTTGATGTTATCGCCATTGGTGCAGGCAGTGGTGGTCTTTCAATCGCAGAAAGAGCAGCCGCTTATGGCGCGAAAACGGCGGTTATTGAAGCGGGAGAATTAGGTGGCACTTGCGTCAATGTGGGATGTGTCCCTAAAAAAGTAATGTGGTATGGCGCATCGGTAGCGCATGCACTGCATGATGGCAAAGACTACGGTTTTGATGTCACCATTGGTGATCTTAACTGGGATAAACTGGTCACTAAAAGAGAGAATTTTATTGGTGGCATTATTGATTGGTATCAAGACTACTTAGTTGAATCAAACGTTGAAGTTATTGAAGGATTTGCCACGTTTATTGATGATAAAACATTAGATGTTGATGGTGTGCAATATACAGCTGACCATATTGTGATATCAACAGGTGGACGCCCTATTATGCCCAATGATATTGAAGGTGCAGAATATGGTTTAACCTCTGATGGCTTTTTTGAAGAGTTGGATGAAGTCCAGCCTAAAAAAGTGGTTGTCGTTGGTGGTGGATATATTGCATTAGAATTTGCCATGTTAATGAACGGGCTGGGGTCTGATGTGTCTGTGTTGCATCAAGGCTGGCCTGTGATGGAGGGTTTTGACTCCATGATTCAAACCAATCTACGTCGACAAATGGAAGCAGATGGCATTCAGCTTAACGATGATAGCATTATCACAAAAGTAGAAAAAATAGCAGATGATAATCTAACTATCCACTTTAAAGATAGTAGCAAGATAGACAATGTTAACGCCTTAATCTGGGCGATTGGTCGTCTACCTAATACGCATAACTTAGGTCTTGAAAATACGGGAGTAGAGTTGGATAAGCGCGGTATGGTCGTGGTGGATGATGAAGAAAAAACCACCGTAGAGGGTATCTATGCCATCGGTGATATTATTGGTAAAGCACCACTCACCCCTGTTGCGATTGCCGCAGGTAGACGCTTAGGCGATCGACTCTATGGGGGTAAGCCAGATAGAAAAATGTCCTATGATAATATTGCCACGGTCATGTTTACCCACCCACCTATTGGCACCATTGGACTGAGTGAAGAAAATGCGCGTGTTGAGTATGGTGATGAAATTAAAGTCTATAAAACAGAGTTTGTACCGCTTTACCATCAAATGACACGCAATAAAGTTAAAACAGCAATGAAGTTGATTGTATTAGGCGAAGAAGAAAAAATCATCGGTTGTCATATTATGGGCTTGGGTGCTGATGAAATGTTACAAGGATTTGCTGTCGCCATTCGTATGGGCGCCACCAAGCAGGATTTTGATGACACCATTGCAATTCATCCTGTTAGTGCTGAAGAACTAGTAACCATGAAGTAATTTTTTTGTTATAAGTTAGTGGCTCCTACTTGATTTGTTGCTTTGAACTTCCTTTTAAATCTGCTAATTTAACGCCTTTTTAGAATCCGTCATCTCTTTAAAATAGATGACGAAAAGGAAGGCATTTATGAGTAGGGAATTTCATCGTGGACAGCGTTGGATTAGTAATACAGAATCCGAATTAGGCCTAGGCTTTGTAGAAAAAATAGAAGGGCGTCATGTCACTTTTATTTTTCCTGCGGCTGATGAAACGCGTGTATACGCTCTAAATAGTGCGCCACTAAGTCGTGTTAAATACCCACTTGATGAAAAAATAAAAACAGAATCAGGCATCAATATTACCGTCGTTGAGCACCTTGAGCATAATGGCTGTATTGTCTATCGAGGCATGGATGAAGAAGGAAAAGAAATCCATGTACATGAATTAGAACTCAATAGCTTTGCCCAATTTAGCCATCCACATGATCGCCTTTTCGCAGGGCAGATTGATAAAGACAGTTATTTCCGTCTCCGTGTCGAAACTCTTGAACATCAACGTCGGCAACAAACCTCTGACACCTATGGACTATCAGGTCCTCGCGTTCAATTATTGCCACACCAATTTTATATCGCACATCAAGTTGCCTTGCGTCATGCGCCACGGGTATTACTTGCTGATGAAGTTGGTTTAGGAAAAACGATTGAAGCAGGTTTAATTTTACACCAACAATTATTAACGGAGCGAGTAAAGCGCGTGTTGATTGTGGTGCCAGAAAGTTTAATCCATCAATGGTTGGTGGAAATGATACGGCGGTTTAATCTACACTTTAGTATTTTTGATGTGGAACGTTGTCATATTATTGAAGAAGCAGAAGAAATTAATCCCTTTGAATCCGCACAACTTGCCCTTTGCAGTCTCTCTTTTTTAACTGAAAATCAACAACGTTTAGAGCAAGCAAAAAATGCAAAATGGGATTTAATGATAGTGGATGAAGCGCATCATTTAGCATGGAGTGAAGATGATGTCAGTGCAGAATATCAATGTATTGACTCTCTAGCACAACAAATTCCTGGTTTATTACTACTCACCGCAACCCCTGAGCAACTCGGTGTTGAAAGTCATTTTGCACGCTTACGTCTATTAGATCCTAATCGTTTTTATGATTTAAAAACCTTTCAGGAAGAGCAAGACCACTATCGCCCTGTGAATGAATTAGTACAGGCACTGCTTGATGATCCACAAAAAGCACAGCAAGACACAGGACTTTTAACCGAGCTGGAAACATATTTAGGTGAAAAAGTCATCGCAGAGTTTGAACATGCAGATGATGCGGATACAAGTGTAGAGCATTTAATTCAAAGTTTGTTGGATCGTCATGGTACAGGTCGTGTGTTGTTTCGTAATACACGTGATGCAGTGGCTGGTTTTCCTGAAAGAAATCTGCATGTTTACCCGTTTGAATTACCGCAAGCCTATCAAGAAAAATCTGAGACAAGCAATACAGACCTCCCTACTCTATTGAATGAAAAGCTACATCCTGAAATATTACATGCAACTAATGATGCATGGTTAGAGTTTGATCCTCGTGTCACATGGTTGGCAGATTGGTTAGAGTCGCATTGGGATGAAAAAGTCCTCTTGATTTGTGCCTATGCAGAAACAGCCTTGGCACTGGAATATTATGTCAAATTAAAAACCAGTTCACGTGTTGCTCTTTTCCATGAGAATTTAAGTATTATTGAGCGTGATCGTGCTGCCGCTCATTTTGCTGATAATGAAGAGGGGGCGAATATTCTCATTTGTTCTGAAATAGGCAGCGAAGGAAGAAATTTTCAATTTGCGCATCACTTGATTTTATTTGATCTGCCCCTGAATCCTGATTTATTAGAACAGCGTATCGGACGACTCGATCGAATTGGTCAAACACAAACCATTCAGTTGCATATACCGCATTTTGAAACAGGTGCACAAGCACGATTAGTGGAATGGTATAACACAGGTCTCAATGCTTTTTTACATGTCTGCTCCGTTGGTCATCGTATTTTTGAGCAAGTGCAACAGGATTTAATGGAAGGTTTAATCGCGGATGATGAGCTAGCGACAGTGCAAAAATTTGATGACTTAATTGAGCAAACTAAAATACTGCGCGAAGATGCATTAGAATCGATGCAGCAAGGTAGAGATCGCTTACTAGAATTGAACTCTTGTCATAAAGAACATGCCGCAGAAGTGATTGAAGAAGTGAATTTTTCAGCCAATCCATTGTTGCTTTCGCGTTATATGGATAGTGTTTTTGATCTTACAGGGGTGGATCAACAGCCACAAAGTGCAGATTGCATTATTATAAAACCCACCGAACATATGCAAGACGCCCATTTTCCTGGCTTGTCTGATCAAGGAATGACAGCTACTTACCAACGTGTTACCGCACTGTCGCGTGAAGATGTGCATTTTTTGACGTGGGAACACCCAATGGTTGTTGGTGCAATGGAAATGGTCAGCAGTGGTGAGTTTGGTAATGCAACTTTCTGTGCCATTACCTTTCCAAAAACATCCGAATTACAACTCAATGCAGGTACTTTATTGTTAGAAGCTATTTTTAGCGTCAATTGCCCAGCTCCCAAGCACTTACAAATTCACCGCTATCTATCCGCTAATATGGTACGCATACTGATTAGCAATACAGGTTTGGACTTAAGTGAACAGCTATCACATCAAGAGTTAAATGCATTATCAGAACGAGTTAGAAAGCATACAGCGAATGAAATTATTCAGTACGCACGTGATGAAATTATGCAAATGGTAGAGAGTGCAAAGTTATTAGCGGAGCCACAACAGCAAGAATTAATAGCACAAGCACTTAAGCTCACCGCGGAAGAAGTACATGATGATAACGAACGTTTAAACGCGTTGGCAGAGGTGAATCCAAATATTAGACAAGAAGAGATAGATCAGCTAACAGCAGATGCCCTAATGTTAGATGAGTATTTATCCTCCGCGCAATTAAGGCTGGATGCTATTAGGATTGCATTTGTAGCTGAGTGATTTGGTATAAATATCACTTATTTATGCCTTTTAATCTTTTGGCTGTCTTTTTGTATAGCCCCGAAGACTGAAGACAGCCTTTAAATTAATTGCTAATCAGAGACTTTATTGGCTTTCTCAATCAGCATAAGTACGGATTTTAAAAGTAGCTGTATTATTTTTGTCATCAGTAATCGTATATCCAGAGACATGAACATTATTTTTATTGATGCCCTGTGTGGCTAAATACTCACGAATGCTAACGCCTCTGGCATACGCTATATCAGAATCCTTTGCGTAAGCAATTAGCTCAATCGTTGGATGGGATTGCCTTTTAATACTTTTAGCAACGTTATCTAAGACTTGATGTGCAGTAATAGGCAAGGTGATCGAGCCGTTAGAAAATCGTATTGATGATAGGTCTATTTTATCTATTGCTTGTGAAAAAGAAGATCTACTTTGCGACTCTTCTTTTTTATCTGTAGCTTTATTGTCTGCCACAGCACCGAGTGACGCGTTAAAGTCATCAATTATATTGAATAGATTATTAGTATTTTTAGGCAGGGGCTGATGTTTGATTTGCTTTTCTGGTGTTTTTACCTTTTCACTAATATGTACTGCTTTAGTCGCTGAAATTTTGTTTTTATACTTTTCCTCACTCTCTACTGATTCCTCATCTAGCGGAACAATAAAAGAAGATATATTTTCAGAACGATGTATGACAGGCACGGCTTGTTGCCCGATAGTCGACACTATCTTCTCTATATCAGCACTATCGTGTGGCTTTTTTTCTTCACTCACCATGTCAGATACTTGGCTGAGTGTTTGATCTGTTTCTTGTTGCTGTCGGGCTGTTTTATACGATATTTTTTCAATAGTTGGGGGTTGTCGCTCGTTATTAATTCCATAGCGAATATAAGGCTGATCTCTAACTAATAATTGATTGCGTATCACCCGTATCCCAAAAACTGCACGTGATAATCTGTGTGCCTTATCTGCTATTTCCTGACTGCCAACTTCCCCTGTAAGCGTTCCATCGCGTCCTAAAAAGGATACTTCAGCATCAATATTATGCTCCACTAAGACTAACTTAACACTTGAAACTAACTTTGCTTCTACTTTAGGTTGTACAAGATAGATTGAAATAATTAATAAAAGTATCACAGCAGGGCTTAGCCACATTGTTAGCAGTATAAACAGGTCTTTTTTAGGCATCCTTTATTTCTCGGTTACAGATTTATGGGCAAAGAAATACCCAATAAGATAATTAATCCTCTAATTTACTATACGTTAGAGTACTTTTCGCTGAACCGACAACGTTATTGTATTGTTATAATTTTGGGGATACTCGTAAGAAGTAAAATAGGAATGTGGATAACGGAGGGGGATAGAATAAAGAGGTATTGATAGAGAGTTACTAGATGGAGGTAAGTGTAAGTGACCACGAGACATTTTCATTCACGTGGTCAAGCGGCTTAAAACAGCCGCGCAACATTAAGGTGCTTTAGGAGTAGTGTACTCAACCTCTGTCTGCCATGCTTCCCAAATAGTTTCATAACCAACAAAACCTTTCTCATTGGGTTTCATTTGACGAGTTGTTAGATAGCTCGCTGTTCCTTCTGGAACTTCTGGTCTAGTGCTGCTTTGTGCGCTCATAAATCACCTAATTATATTGTTTAATAATTCAAGTTAGCCACTACAGAAAAAATTGTAGTTAATAACTAGCTCGATCCCCTTATTTTTACATCTTTTACAGCAAAAATATAGAGGGATACCTCTAAATGAATAGTGCTACTCTTCACAATTTTGAAGAACCGTGTGTCTAATTAGTATTAGTTTATTGCATCCAAGTAATAAATACTTTGCGTATAAAGACCAATAAGAACAAAGAATCAAGCAATACCACTAACTATAAAAAACATAACAGAAGCGACTCACTATGGAAGATAAATACGCAGATTTACTACAGCGATGCGCGGCGAGTAGGGATCAGATAGCTTTTAAACAGCTTTATGAAGAAACATCACCAAAACTACTCAGCTTATGCATGCGACTATTACAAAATAAGCAGTTAGCTGAAGATGTACTGCAAGAAGGCTTTATTAAAATATGGGAAAAAGCCGATACTTATGCGCCAGAGAAAGGTAAAGCAATGACTTGGATGGCGACGGTCGTACGAAATAAGGCATTGGATAAACTTCGCAGCCTTAAAACCAAGGCAGCAGAGACAGAGATTCAATATGAAGGTCTAGAGTTTGCATCTACTGATTTAGCGCCTGATTCATTAGAAAACCTGAGTCAGGACATGAAGGGCTTAATGGACTGCTTAAATAAGTTAAAGCCCGCACAACGTGAATGTATATTACTTTCTTATTACTACGGGCATACTCATCAGGAGCTTTCCGATAGATTAGAAAAACCATTAGGAACAGTGAAGGCCTGGATTCGCAGAGGCCTTGAGGATTTAAGACCATGTCTAGCATAAAACGATACCAAAACCCTGAAATTTTTGAACAACTTGCGATGGAATATGCCGTGGGTGGACTTCATGGGCGGGCTAAAAAACGCTTTGAGACACTGATGGAAACACATTTCTATCTTAAGGCAACGGTTGAGGCTTATGAGTATAAGTTTGCACACCTTGTTGAACTACTTCCTGATGAAAAACCTTCAGATCAGCTATGGGAAAATATTAATGCGCAAATCAAAATAGATGCTCAACCTGCTGAAGTAAAAATAACCTCATGGTGGCATTCATTATTTAATACCAAAGTCTATGGTTTAGTTGCCTCTGCGCTGATTATATCTGCAATACTCTTGTTTAATCCCATGACAGGGTCACCCATCGCTTATACTGCTGTTTTGGAGTCAAGCACAACACATACTGCAATGGCTGTAACACGTATAAGTCAGGCAGATATGCAACTTTCCATTGATATGATGAAGCATCCTGATATTCCTGATAATATGGAGCTACACTTATGGTGTCACCCTAAAGATGGTGGTAAACCTGTCATGATGGGAGCCATTGCAAAATCAGGTGAGACAATTATCCATATTGATAAAGCAGAATGGCGTAGTTTTAAAAATGTTGGTTTGCTTGCGGTTAGTATTGAACCTAAAGGCAAACAGAGCAGTGATGGACCAAGAGGAGAGGTATTGCTGGAGGGGCAGCTAAGTTCTATACATGAAACGTAATTCAAATAATAAATTTTTAGTCCTCATTAGACGAATAACGATCCTGTTATCCGTCTTTTTTTGTGCGCCTGTTATGGCAACAAACTTTGTCTACCAGTTTGAGCCTGATGATTTAATCTCGCATGAAACAATGCAACTTGAAAATATCAGTAGCTTAGGAATAGGCAATGAGAAGGTGAATCAACTTCCTGTCACTGAATTATCAGGGCTAGCTTGGGACGCGCATAAAAAACTGCTCTATGCCGTCTCTGACTCAGGTTATCTGTATCATCTTAAAATAACGATTAAACACAAAAAATTAGTTAAAGCAACGGTGCTACGTGCCTACAAACTACGTGATAAAAAAGGGATTCCCTTTACCAGTAAATACCGTGATTCTGAAGGATTGACATTAAAGCGTAATAATAAGGGGGTGGTTACGGAGCTGATCATTTCCTTTGAGCGAAAATTTCGGATTGTTCGTTTTACTTTGCAAGGTCAGCAATTAGGCAAAATAAAACTGCCCAATATATTGCGAAAAGAGCAACACTATCGAAGTAAAAACAAAGGACTAGAAGGTGTCACTCTGCATCCAAAATACGGTGTTATTAGCGCAACAGAGCTACCGCTAAAAATTGCTCCTAGAAACTACCAAACTCTATACTCAACTAAAGGAAAAGTTTGGCACTTCAAATTATCAAGGTATCGAAATAGCTCAGTGACAGGGCTAGAAACCTTACCAAATGGCGATGTATTAGTGCTAGAGCGCTCTTATAATGGGCTTTTTGCTGCGATGGTTATTAGCTTACGCCAAGTTAAACTCTCTGAGTGTAATCAACTGCATCAATGTAAGGTTGAAGAACTGGCTATATTTAATAGCATTGATGGTTGGCGCGTTGATAATTTTGAAGGATTAACGCATTACCAAGGCGATCAATACCTCATGGTGTCAGATGATAATAAAAATCCACTGCAAAATACTGTGCTGGTTTTGTTTAGTATTAAACACTTGGAATAGTGGGTTATTCGTAGTGGAAAAGCTTCCCTGTCGTAAAATAATGAATCTAATTCAGGGATTCAGGGAGTCGATATTTGTCCAAGTGTAAAAAATACAAAAGTAGGCGCACTAATAAAGCAGCAGCGAATAAACTATCGCCATTGCAGCTTAAATTACAAGCACTATCAAGCCATCATTATAAAATTGCCATTCAGAACGTTGCCTGTGGATAATGAGAAGCTACAGCATTATATTTTTGACAATCCTCATCGCTATCATTTTATAAAAATGCTCTACTCTACTAGAAATTATTATTAAGAGGAGAGGAACGATGAAAGAAAAAACATTTAACCGTCTTATATATAGCATGATGATACTTGGTTTAATTATGATGCTAACGGGGATAGGACTCGCAACCTTTACCAATATTGCATCAGGCGGTGGGTTCATGTTATTGGCATTGCTGATTGCAATTGGTATGTTGTTATTAGCACCATCTAAAATATATTTAACCTTTCAAATGATGCGCAAAAATGATGAAAAGTGCAAAAAAGTAGCACAAGAGAACCGTTCAGATTAGAAGGACTGGGTTACGCTGATATTCATGAAATTATAATAAGCTGAACTCAGGTGCTTTATCTCTGGATACCCGCTTGTAAACAATAATATTTCAGTTTTATATCAATTTTCAAGGTTGCGTACAAAGGTGTATTTCCCAGAGTCTTTTTTCATGCGATATAATACCGCAGGGCGACCACTACCCATTGAGCGCCTTTCTCCTGTATCGATTAATAATTCAGCTTGATCAATTCGCCGCCTAAAGGATTTTTTCTGGATACTTTTACCCAGTAATGCTTCGTGAAGATGCTGTAGCTCAGGTAAGGTGAATGTTTCAGGTAGGGCATAAGCGGGTACGATAGAGTACAGAGCTTTTTGTTTTAGTCGCTCACGTGCGGTGTTAATAATATGCGAATGATCAAATGCTAAGGTCATATTGCTGACATCATCTAACATGATCCATTTTGCATCGATTACGGTTGAAATTTGTGCTTCACAAATTTGATGTGCAATGAGCGCCGTGTAACAAATGGTGATTGACCAACTACGTTTATCCCGTTTTGCATTGCCAACGGTATAAAGTTGTTCAAGATAGGGAGGGCTTACTCCTGTTTTTTCTTTAAGTTTTCGTAATGCTGTTTGCTCTAATGTCTGATCATTATCTTGATCAATAAATCCACCTGGCAAGCCCCATAAACCTTTATCAGGATAGTTTGAACGTTTCACTAGTAACACTTTTAACAGCCCTTCATGATAGGTGAATAAGACAGGGTCAACTGTCATCAGTGGCGCATCAAACTCACGTTTATTATAAGTAGCAAGAAATGTTTCTTCATTTTCAGATGATGTAAGCATAGTTTATTGATCAGTTTTTTAAGAATATAGTGACCTTCCATTCTCAATTTACCCCGCTTTCATCTGTAATTCAATTTAATTATGTCTAATTGACACTTATATGTTGACATTAAATATGTCTTTAGGACACTATTGTGAAAAGTGACATAAAGACATAAATCGACTGACCTTGAGTCTTGGTTATTATGACAAAGATTCAAGGTCAGTTAATTTACTACTGGGAGTAAATATAATGAAAAACACACAAGAATTAATCAACTATTTACAAGTAGGTCATCAAGTAAGATACCTGCATTTTTGGGGACATAAACAAAAAGGTAAAGTGATTGATAAAAGTTGTTTAAGCCAATGGTTTCCTGCCTCTTTTGTTATCAATAAAAAGATTTATAGCAGCGCAGAACACTACATGATGATAGAAAAAGCCTCTTTATTTGATGATATGGAAAGTGTTGCTAAAATTTTCGCAGTAAATAGCCCAGCAGAAGCAAAAAAGTTGGGTCGTAAAGTGAAAAATTTCGATGCTAAACGTTGGAGTAGATACAGTATAGATGCGGTTATAGCAGGGAATATTGCTAAGTTTGGACAGAACCCAGAGTTGAAAGCATTTCTAATCAATACAGCAGATGCGGTATTAGTGGAAGCCAGTCCAAGGGATAGAATTTGGGGGATTGGTATGGGAGTGAATAATGAAAATGCCTATCAACCAGCAAATTGGCGTGGGCGTAATTTGCTGGGCTTTGCCTTAATGCAAGCGCGTAAGGAATTAAATTGATACTGTTTATTTGGGTTTAGAAGAAGGCTTTTTAACCCGAATAACTTGCGCAATATTCCATAGATGTGGCAAATATTCAACGGCTGTTCTCAATGATTTATTGTCTTTGTCCACTTTGTGCTTGCTGTATAAATAATGGTAGAAATTTGAAAAATTCAGCGTTATTTTCTTCCTTTTCATCTTGCGAAGCATGCGTCTTACATTTCCAGATCCCCAGTTGTAGGCAACGATAGAAAATAGCCATGCGTCGGTTTTACTCACCTTAACAACATGACGGAAGTAAAAGTAATAGCGTTTCAAATGAATAAGCGCAATTTTTGTGCTGAGTTTATGGCGCGAACGTAGTTTATTAATGCTGAATTTTTTTAAATAGTCAGGTGTTGTAGAGAGTTCTTTGATCTCTTTTACGATAGACGTAAGCAGTTGCCAGTAACCATAATCTTTAGATGGATCACCTGCTTTAGCTTGCCATAGTGATTCAAGATAAGGAATGAGTAGGATCATATGGGGTATATCTGCGGGAAGTTTATAGCGCTTAACCTTTGGATAAGAGCGCTCATAAGCATCAACAAAGAGATTCTTTTTACGTTTGTTTTTCTTCCAAAAAATACGATTTCGCACGCGTTTTGTAACGGCTTTAAAATCCTTTTTTCCTTTAGATCGTAAAGACTCATTAAGAAAATAACTAAATACAATATGTGCACGCTCTGCATAGTTAGCACGGGTTGTTTTTTTGATTTCATCAGGGATTATAAAGTCCCAATCCGATTCACTTGCTGAGACTGGGTGAGTAAAAAATAGAAGGGAGATAAGTAAAAAAAAGGGAAAGATATTGGATTTTTGCATTGTTTTTCTCATCCTCAAATGAGGAATATTAGGCTGGTTAAGTAATTAATATAACGATACTTTATTTGCTTTTTAAAATCTATAAAATGATTAACTATAGATCTATATCGAAAAAAATAGGAGAGTCAAGATGAAACACACAGACAATATCAAGCATTATGATGATTTAGAGGTGCTAGCCGAATCCTTGGGGGATTTATATTATGACAGTTTGGCAGATTTTTTAAATTTGCTCAGTGATAAAATATTGAGTGATGGGGAGGCTGATAGGCGGCGTAATCGCACTAAACTCAGTGGGCATTTACCCTACATTCCGCACCCCTAAAAT
>JAGLBQ010000173.1 GCA_023146675.1 Cocleimonas sp.
ATGCCTTGGCATCCTTTTTTTATGCCTGATTTAAACAGCCTAAAAAATATACTATTTGAGAGGTTGCTTGATTACATATTGTAACTGCAAAGTTTGTCGACTATTTAAATTTCCTTCCTTTGCTACAATACTGTATTATTCGCCATCAAATTATTGTTACACGGGGCTGTAACAGCGGGAGTTCAATGTTAATAATATCCATACCTGATTGAGTATTATTACTCTATTTGTTCCTGAAAAATAAAAATCTGAAAATTATTCAAGAGATAACGAAAAACCATGCTGCAAACTATTAATGATAATGCTAAAGGTTGGGTTGCGTACCTTGTTGTTGGTCTAATTAGTGTCCCATTTGCTCTTTTTGGGATTAGTTCATATCTAGGAGGCGGTGATAAGCGCGTTGCTGCAACAGTGAATGGGGAAGACATTTCTGTTCGTGAAGTGCAAAATGAATTATTGCAACAAAAGCAACGTCTAACCTCAATGTTTGGCGGTAGAATGCCTCCAGGATTCGATGACACAGGGCTTAAGTCTCAAGCGTTAGAAGGATTGATTAATCAGGCTTTGTTACGTCAAAACGTTGAAAATAGTGGCTATCAAGCCAGTGATGCAGAGGTTTTTTCTATTATTTCTAGTACACCGTCTTTTCAGAAAGAGGGTGTATTTGATGCCGCGACTTATGAGAAGTTATTAAAATCTAATCGTCGCAATAAAGCTAGCTATGAAGCCACGCTGAGAACAGACCTTTCTAATCGACAATTATCTGATGGAATTACGAATACAAGTTATATTCCAGAAGCACAGGCGGCTGCTTATCAGGCATTATCAAAACAAGCGCGTGATTTTGAAACATTTACCCTAAAGCTCAATGATTATAAAGATCAGATTAAGCCAAGTGATGACAATGTGAAAGCCTACTATGATTCACATTCAGATCAGTATATGACAGAGGAAAAAATTAAACTCAGCTATGTGCGTTTGAAGGTTGCGGATTTAGCGGATGGGGTTTCTGTCACGCCAGAACAATTGCAAAGCTTTTATGATGATACTAGTGCTGACTACATAACAGGCGAGCAGCGCAAGATAGCACATATCTTAATTAAAATTGTTGATGAAAAAGATGACGATGCTAAAAAGCACGCAGAGGATTTGCATAAGCGAATTACTTCAGGTGAAGTAACATTTGAAGCTATCTTATTAGAAAAGGTTGAAAATAGAATCTCAGGTGATATGGGCTTTTTAGTACAGGGTGATATGGGACCTGTTTTTGAAAAAGCGGCATTTGCATTGAAAAAAGATGAATTATCGGCAGTGGTAAAAACTGACTCAGGATATGAGTTGCTTAAAGTGTCAGAAATAAAGCCAGAAGTGCAGCAGACACTTGAGCAGGTTAAAGATAAAGTTGAGAAGAATTACCGCAAGGAAAAAGCAGATAAATTATTTCAAACTCAAGTTGAGACCTTAAATACGGTTGCATTTGAGAATGAAGCTAGCCTTGATCCCGCAGGGCAATCCGTTGGTTTAGAAGTGCAGACGACTGATTGGTTTACACGTAAAGGTGGTAAAGATTTTGCAGCTGATCCTAAGGTGTTAGCAGAAGCATTTTCTGAGAAAGTATTTGATCAAGCTAAAAACTCAAATTTAATTGAACTGACTGATACCGATGTTGCAGTTATTCGTGTTAGTGAAAAAAAGGCACCTGTATTAAAGCCATTAGCAGATGTGAGTGAGCAAATTAAGAAGGCGATAATTGATACGACAACACGCAAATTAATCAGTGAGAAAGGCGAGTCAGTACTTGCTAAATTAAAATCAACTGGAAACTGGTCAGCATTATCAGATTTAGATGCCAAGCCTGATGAAGTTGAAAAATTTACAGCAGTAGATCGCAAAGCAAGTAAACCATCGTCCAATGTTGTGCGTAAGGTGTTTGCTATGAATACACCTGTGGATAATAAACGTGTATTCTCCAATACAGTTATGCCAACAGGTGATTATGTTTTTATCTCTCTAACAACAGTAAAAGATGGTGATGGCGCAGTTGATGATGCTGCCAGAGATTTATATGCCAATGCAATAGGAAGCCGTGAGCGTAGCGCAGTGATGAAAGCATTACGTGAAGAAGCAGATGTTGTTATTATCAAAGAGGCAAGTGAGTAGTTTTCTATTATCAATGGAATATACTTACTGATAACTTATTATAAAGCCCGTCTAAGTATTTCTTGGACGGGCTTTTTTGATTTTTCTTTTAGAATAAGTAGTTTATGAAAGTACATTTAAAAGCATTAGGCTGTCGCTTAAATGAGGCTGAACTAGAGCAATGGTCGCGTTCCTTTCGTTCGTCTGGGCATGATATTGTTAATGAACCAGAGCTAGCTGATATTGTAGTGGTTAATACGTGTGCGGTAACAACCGATGCAACTAAAAAATCACGCAAACTTATGAATCGTCTGCATCGTGAAAATCCCCAGTCAAAATTAGTGGTAAGTGGTTGCTATGCCACATTAGATGCGGATAAAGTGGCGGAAAGAATAGGGGTTGATTTAGTCGTTCCTAATCAACAAAAAGATCAACTACCGCAACAGGTAATGGATGCTTTTGCAGCGAATACTATGCCGCAAATTGCAATGGAGCCTGGAGAGAGTTCATTATTTTTACGAGGTCGGCAACGTGCTTTTATTAAGATTCAAGATGGTTGTCGTTACCGCTGTACTTTTTGTATTGTAACGCTTGCGAGAGGTGAGGAGCGTAGTCGCAGTCTGCAAGTGATTATTGATGAAGTTAACTTGCTAGCAGAGCAGGGTATACAAGAGATTGTTCTGACAGGTGTGCATGTTGGTGGATATGGCAGTGATATTGATTCATCATTGGCAATGTTGGTTAAATCATTATTGCAAGAAACGGATATTCCCCGTATTCGTTTTGCATCCGTTGAACCATGGGATTTACCCGAAGATTTTTTTACACTATTTGAAAATCCTCGTTTAATGCCGCATATGCATTTACCGTTACAAAGTGGTGCTGATACTATTTTAAGACGCATGTCGCGTCGTTGTAAAACCACTGAATTCACAAGCTTGGTAGAACAAGCACGTTCTGCGATTCCTAATTTTAATGCAACCTCTGATATTATTGTTGGCTTTCCTGGTGAAACGGATGAGGAATGGCAGCAGACAAT